>NZ_JBQDYQ010000008.1:0-11145 GCF_052105255.1 Brevibacterium sp. | reverse complement strand
GCCCAGTCCTTCTTCGCAGACGTCTCGCCGACACCGGCGTTGAAGACGTTGTGCGGGTCGAGTTCTTTGAAGTGCGCTTCCATCTTCGGCGGCACGGGGTAGAGCCTGCCGTAATTGTGTTCGGCGGGAACGGCCGCACCCCGGGCCTCGAGCAGCTCGGTCATCTGCTTCTTCAGCGCCACCGGGTCAACGCCCTTCTTCGCCACGTGGTCCTGGTGGAGGACGTGGCAGAAGAAGTGCCCGTAGTAGGAGCTGATGTGCAGCTGGTCGGCGATCTCGTCGGGCAGCACCTCGAGCCAATCCTCATCGTCGCGGCGCAGCGCCACGTCGAAGGTGATCATGTCCGAGGAGTCCTCGCGGTTGAGGTTGAAGTACCGGGTCGCAGCACTCGCGGCGCCGAAGCGGTGCAACATCGCCGACTGAGCCTCATCGGCACTGCACACGAAATAGTCACCGTGGTGAGCCGCCTCGGCGAAGAAATCGTCGAGGAACGCACCCATCCGGTTCTTCTCCTCGGCACTGACGACGAGGAGAAGATGATGCTCGAAGCGGTCGCGGTACTCGAGCATCCGCGTGGGCAGCTGCTGCGGGAGCAGGCCGAACGCGTTCTGCGCGATCGTGTCGGCGACGGTCTCGCCGAAGAACGGCAGCTTCGCGAACACGCCGTTGGCCCAGTTCTTCAGCGCGAACAGCTTGATCTGCTCGCGGCTGCCGGCGTGCTTGATCGAGACGAACGTGTCCTTGCCGTACTTCTCGGCGAGGTCGAATGAGGGGCGGCCCATGTATTCGCCCGAGATCGGCAACGGCATCTCCGAGGTCAGTATCGCCCGTCGCAGGTCTTCGAGCTCGGCGGGGGAATTCGTACCGATGTAGAACGTCGTCGCTCCCTCTTCCTTCGGGAAGGTGCGGGTGCGCACGGCGAAGACCATGAGCTTGCCGGCCGAACCGGAGGCCTCGTACAGGTAGTCGGAGTTCGCGTTGAACCGGGCCGGGGAGTCGACGATCCTGCGGACCTGCTCGCCGTACTCGGTCTCCGTCGTGTCCTCCGGGGCGGGCGTGACCCCCGCAGGGTCCCAGTCTCCGCGCTGGAGTTTGTCGAGGATGTGGGCGGGGTCGTCGCCGAGCTCCACGCCGAGGTGGTTGACGAGCTCGAGTCGCCCCTCCTCGTTGACGCGGGCGAAGATCGCGTGCTTCGTGAACGCCGGGCCCTTGCGGATCTGGGAGCCGCCGGAGTTGTTGGCGATGCCGCCGATGACGGAGGCGCCGATCGACGATGAGCCGATGACCGAGTGGGGTTCGCGGTGGAACGGGGCGAGCGCCTCGTCGAGTTCGTACAAGGTCGACCCGGCCAGGCAGATCGCTTCGCGGGCGTCGTTGATGAGATAGATCTCGTTGATCCGCAGGGTGGAGATGATGACGATCGGACGATCGTAGTCCTGCGCACCGGGGCCGGAGCCGCCGGTCAGGCCGGTGTTGGCCGACTGCGGAATGACGATGAGGTCATTGTCGACGCAGACCTGCAGTGCCCGCCACATGTCGACAAGGCTGCCCGGTCGCAGCACGGCCAGCACATTGCCGCCGCCGAAGCGGTTGCCCTTGGCGTACGGTGCGGTCGCTCGCGCGGAGGTGAGGACGTGGCGCGGGCCCATGATGTCGATGAACGCGTTGACGGCTGGGGACTGGTGATTTGTCTTGCCGGGCATATGGTCGATCCCTATCGGTAGGCGACGGTTGTTCTCATGGTAGCTGTCTGGGTTCGCACTCCGCATCCCCTCTCAGAACTACCTGACGGCGGCCCAGCAACCTGGCGCCAGGTTGCTGGGCGCCGTCAGGTAGCAATTAGGGGTGTTTGGTGGATATGGCGACTGCTGAGAGGCAGACTAGGCAGATGACGGCCACGGCCGCCAGGGACACCGTGTACGACAGCACGGGCAGCAGGGCGGCGAGCACCGTGGGCAGCAGGAACCCGGAGTATGCCAGCGAATAGTAGACCCCGGTGATGCCGGCGAGCTCCTGCGGTGAGGCGATGGCCTGGACGATGATGAGCCCCGAGACCACACAGATTCCGTAGGCGACACCGAGCACGATCGCCACGATGAACGCGAGGATCGGGTCCGCCAGAAGTGCGGCCACCGCCCCGAGCCCCATCCCCACGGTCATCAGCGCCAGTCCCACGACGAGCGCCCGCCCGCCGGTCAGTCGGTTGATCCACGGCACGATGTTCTGCACCAGCGCACCGGCTCCGAGCGTGACGACGGTGAGCACCGTGGCGTACATCGTCGTCCACTCCCCCAGCTCTCCCTGCACGATCGCCGGCATCACGGCATAGGCGACCCCGGCGGCACCGAACACCCAGGGCGCGGCCGGCACGATCAGTCGCAGGAACGTCCGATGCGCGACGAGCGGAACGCGCAGACCGTGCCACCAATGACCGCGGGCCCGACTCTCGCGCGGCAGCGATTCGGGCGCGAAGACCACGATGACGAGCGCTGCGAGGTTGAGCACTCCGTGCACGGCGTAGGGCACGACTTCGGGCACCGGTCCCCATTGGGCCAGGCACCCGGTGACCGCCGCGCCCATGGCAAACCCCAAAGTCAGAGTCAGTGAAGGACGCCGGGCACCGGCGGTGATTCCGGCCTGGTGATCGAACGGCGGGGCCGAGAGCTCCTTGATCCAGCTCGTGCCCACCGACATCGCCACCCCGACGCCGATCCCCGCGAACACCCTGCCCAGGCAGAGCAGCCAGAACAGATCGAAACCGATCCCGAGCCCGAGACTGCCGGCGATCGCGGCGAGTGACCCGGCGATGAGGACCGGTTTGCGTCCATGCCGATCCGACAGCGCCGAGGCGACCAACAGTCCCGGAATGAGTCCGCCCACGTACATGCCCAGCAGCAGGTTCGCCTGCCAGATGGCGTAGCCTCCGTCCTCTTCATACATGTGCACGAGCGGAGTGAAGTGGTTGCCGCCCCACGCGAGCAGGAACATCGCCGGGGCCACCATCAGCCACGCCCGCGCCCGCCGTCGCCGTTCCGGCCCACGATCGGGATCCACCTCGCCGAGGCGGGACCGGGCAGGGTTCGGAACCTGCGTTTCGACGTCGGTGGCGGGGGCCGCCTCGGTGCGGGTATTCCTGTCCCCGGTGGGGACTGTCTCGGCGGCGGTGTCGTTCGTGGGGGTCGAGGGGTAAGCGGTCATGGTCCTCCTCAGCGGGACTGCGGGAAGTGGGAGCCTTCGATGTGGGCGCGGACGAGTCGGGCGAAGCCTTCTGGGTCGCCCGACTCGGCGCGGTCGGTGAGAGTTTTGTGCTCGGTCAGGAGCGTGTCGAGGGTGTCCGGCGCGTCGATGGCGACCTGGAAGGTCAGGCGGGCCAGGCGCGGGCCCATGGTGGTGAGCATCTCGGTGACGATGGCGTTGTCGCCGCTGCGGATGAGGCGGGCGTGGAAGGCGTAGTCGGCGCTGGCGAAGCCGAGCGGATCGCCCGCGTCAAGGGCCTTCCTCTGTTCGCCGAGCAGGGTGCGCAGATCGGCGGCCAGAGCGGTGAGGTCGCCGCTGTCGGACAGTGTCTCGACGGCGTCGATCTCGAACATCGAGCGCACGGCGAGCAGGTCGCGGCGCTCCTTGCCCGTCACGGTGGTCACGAGCGCGCCCTTCTTGGGGACGAGGCGGACGAGGCGCCAGCGTTCGAGCTGGAGCATCGCCTCCCGGGCGGGGGTGCGACTGGCGTTGTGCGCGGCGGCGAGGTCGGACTCGATGAGGAGGTCGCCGGGTTCGTGTCGGCCTTCGATGATCTCTCGGGCGGTCGCCGCGGCCATGCGAACGGCGATCGGAGCGGAGTCGTCGATGCGCTGCCAGGGCAGTGTCAGCAAATCATTCACGGACCCACGATAACAGATGCATACATTGATGCATGCATCATGTCCTGGCTCAGACATACCTGACGGCGACTCAGCAACCTCGCGCGAGGTTGCTGAGCCGCCGTCAGGTAGCAATTATTCGACGAGTTTGCCTTCTTGGCTGATTTCGCCGGAGTGCATGAGGGCCGCGACGTCTGCCGAGACCGCTGGGATCGACTCGCGGACGACTCCGGCAGACGGCGACCAGACGAGGTTGACCGTGAGCTCCGGGTCGATCTCGGGGTAGTCGCTGCGGTTGTGGCAGCCGCGGGTCTCCCTCCGCTCCAGAGCGCATTCGAGCGTCGCCCGGGCCGCAAGCACCGACGACTGCAGGTCGAAGGCATGGGAGAGGTCGGCGAAACCGGCGATGTCGGGATGAATTCCCACAGACCCCATCCGCGCCTCGATGCCGGAAAGCTTCTCCAGTCCAGCCAAGAGTCCGGCCTCGTCACGGACGACTCCGGCGTGTTCGGTCATGAGATTGCGGACCTCGCGCTGCAGGGCACGCACGTTCTCCGTGCCCTCGGATGCCAGCAGATCGGAGATCTCGGCTCTCGCCTCGTCGACCGCGGCATGCGACCGCACTTGGGCCTCCAGCGAATCGGAGTACGCGACGGCGGACCGTCCGACGATGCGGCCGAAAACGAGGAGCTCGATGAGCGAGTTCCCGCCCAACCGGTTCGCCCCGTGCAGACCCGACGAGGCCTCGCCGATGGCCCACAGTCCCTCGACGTCGGTGCTGTGATCGACCGGGTCGACCCACACTCCGCCCATCGAATAGTGCGCGGTCGGGGCGATCTCGATCGGCGAGGCCGTGATGTCGAGCATCTGCGTCTCCATGAGTGTCTGGAACACCCGCGGCAGACGGTTCATGATCGTCTCGCGCGGCAGATGGGAGACATCAAGCCACACTCCCCCGTTTTCGGTGCCGCGGCCCTCGGCGATCTCCGTGTATGCGGCCAGAGCCACCCGGTCGCGGGTCGACAACTCCATCCGCTGCGGGTCGTAGCGTTCCATGAACCGCTCCCCCAGTCCGTTGCGCAGGATCCCGCCCTCACCGCGGGCCGCCTCGGAGACCAGCGCGCCGGCGGCGTTCTCGGGTTCGAGGATTCCCGAGGGATGGAACTGGACGAGCTCGGCGTCGCGCAGCCGGGCACCGGCTTCGACGGCCAGGCGGAAGGAGTCGCCGGTGTTCTCGTCCCGGCGCGAGGAGGTCCGTCGCCAGATCCGGTTGTGTCCGCCGGCGGCGAGGATGACGGCGTCTGCGTAGATCCGGTAGCCGGTGCCGTCGATGACGTCGAAGCCGTAGGCGCCGAAGATGCGGCCGTCGGCCACCAGCAGCTTCGTGATGTAGACGCGGTCGAGGATCGGGATGTCTAAGGCTTCGGCGCGACGAATGAGGGTGCGCTGGATTTCCAGCCCCGTGTAGTCGCCGGCGAAAGCGGTGCGACGCCAGGTGTGGGCGCCGAAGAAGCGCTGAGAGATCCGACCGTCGTCCTCCTTCTGGAAGTCCATTCCATATCGCTCCAGGTCAGCGATGCCTTCTGTTGCTCCCTGGGTGACGATTTCGACGGTGCGGGGGTTGGCGAGGTCATAGGATTCCTTGATCGTGTCGGCCGCGTGCTGGGCCCACGTGTCGTCCGGGTCCATCGTTGCCAGAGCTGCGTTGATGCCGCCGGCGGCCAGTGAGGTGTGCGCGTCCTCCTTCGGCCGTTTGCCGACCGCGAGGACATCGGCGCCTGATTCGGCGACCTCGATCGCGGCCCGCAGGCCGGATCCGCCGGTTCCGATGACCAGCACCGAGGTGGAGATGGAGTGTTCTTTTCGGCGGGGTCCGCCCTGTGCGGTGTTCATGGATTCCACTATGAAACCGCCCACTCCATACGTCCAATGCATTGTTCGAGTCACCTCGATAGAGATATGCTATCGGTATGCCTGACCTGCACGGAGACCGCTCATGAACCTCGAACAGCTGAGAAGCTTCGCCGAGGTGGCCGCCACCGGCCATTTCACGAAAGCCGCCGCGACGCTCCACCTGGCACAGCCCTCACTGTCGCGGCAGATCTCGACACTGGAGAAGGAGCTCGGGGCCGAGCTCTTCCACCGCGCGCACGGCCACATCACGCTCACGGACGCCGGAGCGACCCTGCTGCCGACGGCGAAACGCATGCTCGCCGACGCCGAGGCGGTCCGCCGTGACATGGATGAGCTCGCCGGTCTGCGGCGCGGCCGCGTCCGGCTGGGTGCGACCCCGACCCTGTGCGTGAGCCTCGTGGCCGAGGCGATCAGCCGGTTCCACACCGCCCATCCCGGCGTCGAACTCGAGTTGGTCGAGAAAGGCTCCCGTGAGCTCATCGAATCCCTGGCCGGCGGCGAGCTCGACCTCGCGCTCATCACCCGCACCTTCGATCTCGCCCCGCAGATGCCCAGGCTCAGCCTGCGTGGGATCCTCGCCGAGGATCTCGTCGTCATCGCCGCCGCCGGTTCCGATCTGCTCACCTCGGACCGTGCGCAGGCCGATCGGATCACTCTCGCCGAGGTGGCCGACCGTCCCCAGGTCCTGTTCCATCACGGCTACGACTTGAGAGAGGCGACCTCCGCGGCGTTCGACTCAGCCGGCCTGAGCCCCCGGGTCGTCGTCGAGGGCGTGGAGATGGATGCGGCGCTGCGATTCGTCGAACGCGGTCTCGGGGTCGCGATCGTCCCCGCGATGGTCCTCGTCGACCGGCCATTGCTGGATTCGGTGCCATTGGTCGACCCGCGCCTGCCGCGAACGGTCAGCCTCGCCACGCGCGCGGACGTGCGAGCGACGAAGGCCGCCTCGGCGATGGAGTCGACGATCTTGTCGACCGCCCACACGCTCACCGACACCGAAACCGGTCTCTCCGACTATGTTCGGGTCCTCGACTGACCGCCGAACCTCAGAACCAGGCGTCGGCGAGCAGCTTCAGCGACCGGCGCTGCACCTCTGGATCGTAGGCGTAGGTGACTGTGATGAGTTCGTCGGCACCGGTGCGCTCGACGAATTCGCCCATCTGCGCGGTCGCGGTATCCGGTGAGCCGACGGCGCTGATGGACAGCATCGGGCTGGTTCCGCCCTGCGCATCGATCTCGGCCGGGTCCACCGGGGGCTGAAGATTGCGGCGGCGGCCGGTGCGCATGTCGTTGAACATCTGCTGGACCGAGGTGAACTGGCGGGCCGCCTCGGCGTCGGTGTCGGCGACCATGACGTTGATCCCGGCCATGACATAGGGCTGCTCGATCTGCGCGGTCGGGGCGTCGGTGGTGAACGAATCCCGATAGGTCTTGATCGCGATGTCGATCTGGTCGGGCGCGAAGTGCGAGGCCAGGGAGAACGGTAGGCCCAGCTGACCGGCGATCGAGGCGCCGTTCATCGTCGATCCGAGCACCCAGATGGGCACGTTCATCCCCGCCGAGACCGCGGACTTGATCGGCATGGTGTGTGCCTGCCCGGTCTCGGAGAACCAGCCCTGCATGTCATAGATGTTCTGCGCGAAGTCCTGCGGTTCGGCCGAGGACCGGGCGAGCGCCTGCGCGGTCATCCCGTCCGTGCCGGGGGCGCGTCCGAGCCCAAGATCGATGCGCTCACCGTGGATGTTCGCGAGCGTTCCGTACTGTTCGGCGACCATGAGCGGGGCATGGTTGGGCAGCATGACACCGCCGGATCCGACCCGGATCTTCTCCGTCACCGAGGCGGCCTGCGAGATGAGCAGGGCCGTGGCGCTGGCGGCCAGGCCCATCGTGTTGTGGTGTTCGGCGAACCACAGACGCTGATATCCCAATTCGTCGGCGAGCTGCGCCGAGGCCATCGATTCGGCGATGGCGTCGCGGGCGTTCGATCCTTCCCGGATGGAGACGAGATCGAGGATGTTCAACGGAACGGACAAGGCGGGGGCTCCTTCGGTGGGGACGCAGTGCGACCGCGGACCGCGGTCACACGACTTCAGTCACCTGTGGCAACAGTCCGGGCAGACGGTTCTATTCCTGGTCTGCTCCTGGGCTGACGGTCACAGTCGCCGGCAGACGGTTCATTTCGAGGGCTGCCGGCGGATAGTCTTGTGCAACCGGACTCCCCTTGAAGGAGAGAGCATGAGCACCTCAGCACTGCGCCGAACCGGGCGGCTTCTCACCGGTGCCACACTGTCCCTGGCCGTCGTCCTCAGCGCCTGCTCCTCGGATTCGGACTCCGGCGAGACCAACGGACGGGGCGGGTCGGACTCGGGGGCCGCCTCGGCGAGCGCCGGGTCCGGATCAACCGACGCCGGGTCCGCGGCGTCCGCACCGGGAGTGAACTCCCCCGAGGTTGTCGCCACCGGGCTCGAATCCCCGTGGTCGATCGCCTTCGTCGGGCAGACCATGGTGGTCAGCGAACGCGATTCGGGTCGCATCCTCGAAGTCTCCGCAGGTGGAGACGTTCGTGAGGTCGGCCGGATCGATGATGCCTCGGCCTCGGGTGAGGCCGGCCTCCACGGTCTCGCCGTCGACGATGACCGTCTCTATGCCTTCTTCGCCGCTGGGACGGAGAATCGGATCGTGCGGTTCGACCTCCTCGGCGAGGCCGGGGACCTGTCCCTGGGTGAGGAGGAGACGATCCTCGACGGACTGCCGACGGCGAACTTCCACAACGGCGGGCGGTTGGCATTCGGCCCCGACGGGATGCTCTATGCCACGCTCGGCGATACGGGCGATCGCGACAGTGCACAGGATGAACAGGCGCTGTCGGGAAAGATTCTGCGCATGACGCCCGATGGCGAGGTGCCCGACGACAACCCGTTCGGCGACTCGCTCGTGTACAGCATGGGACATCGGAACCCGCAGGGCATCGGGTGGGACGACGAGGGCACGATGTATGCCTCGGAGTTCGGGCAGGACACGTGGGATGAGCTCAACGTCATCGAAGCCGGCGGCAACTACGGCTGGCCCGAGGTCGAAGGCATCGCCGAGGATGACGGTGCAGGTGACGGCTCGGGCGGCGGTGGCGCGGGTGGCGGCGACCCGGGTAGCGGGGCTGGTGATTTCATCGATCCGGTGCAGCAGTGGTCGCCCGACGAAGCGAGCCCGTCCGGACTGGCCGTCACCGAGGACAGCATCCTCATCGCCGGACTCCGCGGGCAGCGGCTGCACCGGGTGCCGCTCGATGACCTGGCGTCATCGTCGCAGCTGTGGACCGGCGAATTCGGGCGACTGCGCGATGTGGTCGAGGCTCCCGACGGTTCGCTGCTCGTACTGACGAACAACACCGATGGCCGCGGAGATCCCGGCCCGGACGACGACCGCCTCCTGCGCTTCACGTCCTGACGGCGCTAGCCCGGTTATCGCTGCGTAAACCGGCCGACAACCGGACACACGCGTAAACGCCGGGCCCGCCCGCCACGGACCGAATAGACCGAGGCCCCGAACGCTCTTCACGTTCGGGGCCTCGTGTCAGACGTGCCGCGTGGGCAGTCTCGCTCAGTTGTCCTTGGTTCCGGGCAGGCCCTGGGACTTGCGGCGCATGAGCAGGACGACGATGACGATGATGGCCAGGCCGCCCACGGACAGCAGCACGATCATCGGCGTCGACATTCCGGAATCGCTGCCGGTGGACTCGCCGATCTCGCCGCGATCCTCGGTGTCCTTGCCCGGCTCGTCGACGACTCCGCCGCCGAGCCCGGCCTTCGTCGACTCTCCGGACGACTCCTTGACCTCACCGCCGGCCCCTTCGGAATCCTTGATCGCGAACGAGTAGTCGCCGGAGATCGGGTGGCCGTCCTGCGACACCACGCGCCAGGTGACCTTGTAATCGCCGGGCTTGAGATCGTCGGGCAGAGCGACGCTGAGCTTCTTGCCCTCAACGGTCAGCTCACCTGCGGAGACATCTTTGCCGTCGACGACGACCTTGACCTCGGAGCCGACTTCCTGGATGTCGCCGGAGAAGGTCATCTCGAGCCATTTGGGCTGTTGGTCGAGCTCGGCACCGTCCTCGGGGTTCGACGACACCAGCTGATCATGCGCACTGGCGGCGGGAGCGAAAACGAACACGCTCATCGCGGCCACCAGCAGGGCGGCGAAGCCCAGCCTGAGAGCGGACCAGTTCTGTCGTGTCATGAGACGAGTCATGAGAGTTTCTCCTTCGAGGCGTACCTGCGATTTCGATCGTGTCAGCGAGCTTGTGCTTACCAGTATCACTGAGATTTCGCGGCCAGCGTGCGCAGACGATCCGTGATTCCCGGCACGGATACTTCAATTGTCTCAAGAGTTTCTTCGAAATGCTTGAATTCCCCGTACCAGGGATCCTCGACATCGGGCGCCGGAACACCGTCGC
This sequence comes from Brevibacterium sp., assembly GCF_052105255.1. Classification (NCBI taxonomy): domain Bacteria; kingdom Bacillati; phylum Actinomycetota; class Actinomycetes; order Micrococcales; family Brevibacteriaceae; genus Brevibacterium; species Brevibacterium sp. The sequence continues at coordinate 924 of NZ_JBQDYQ010000008.1, read as the reverse complement.
CCTCGACCCCGGCCACCCGCGGATCGAACTCGCGCAGCATCCGCAGCTCCGGGGCCGCCTCGGCGGAAAGACCTGAGATCATCCGCTCCAGGGCACGATAGTGGCGGGCGGTCATCGCCACCGCCAGATCGCGGTCGGCCAACCATTCGGGGGTGATCTGCCGGGCGACGTGATCGTCGGTGCGGTAGCCGGCGGCGGCGAGCACACGCGCCTGACGTGGGTCGATGGGGTTGCCGGCCTCCTCATCGCTGATCCCGGCGGAGTCGACAACCGCCTCGGCGCCGGTATCGGCCAAGTGATGCACGAGCACACGTTCGGCGGTGACGGATCGGCAGATGTTGCCGGTGCACACGAAGACGACGGATGCCAGACTCATATCTCCTCCTCGGGCGGGGCGTGCGGGGCACTGATCACGATACTGTGGGGCCATGACTTCTGAAACCTCACAGACCTCGATCAGGCCGGCCGACGACCTGTACCAGCACATCAACGGCGAGTGGATCGACTCGTTCACGATCCCCGATGACCGGGCCGGCGACGGAGCCATGCGTGAGCTCTTCGACACCGCCGAGACCAAGGTCCGCGACATCATCACCTCAGTGACCGACAGCCCGCAGGAGCCCGGCTCCGAGGGACAGAAGGTCGCCGACCTATTCACCTCGTTCATGGATGTCGATCGCATCAACGACCTCGGCGTCGCCCCGCTGACCTCGACGTTCGCCGCCATCGACGCCGCCGAGGACAAGTCCGAACTCGCCGCAACGCTCGCCCGACTCGAGACCGAAGGCATCGGCGGAGTGCTCGGCGGGTACGTCACCGCCGATGCGAAGGACTCCGACGTCTACGCCCTCTACCTCGTCCAGGCCGGCATCTCCCTGCCCGACGAGGACTACTACTTCAACGACGACCACGCCGAGGTGCGCG
>NZ_JBQDYQ010000007.1:80066-82693 GCF_052105255.1 Brevibacterium sp. | reverse complement strand
CTCGCCGTCGCCGAGGTGGTTGACGAGTTCGAGGAAGAAGCACTCGTCTCCTCGGTCGGCCAGCACGTCGTCGAACCGAACTCGCCGATCGTCGTTCCCCGCCGCGTCCACATGGTCGCCGACCTCCGCTCCTCGGATCCCGCCATCGTCCAAGCCGCCCGCAACTCACTGAAGACGCAGATCACCGAGATCGCCCGCACCCACGACATCACTATCGACGCCCGCGACTTCGACATCCGCGACAAACGCCGCTTCCCGACCGAGGGCGTCGAACTCGCCGAGAAGGCTGTCGCCAACGAAGGCCTGAGCATCCGCCGGTTGGAGACGATGGCCGGCCACGATTCCGTGGCGATGAATCACCGCGTGCCCGCCGTGATGATGTTCGTGCCCAGCGTCGACGGCGTCTCCCACTGCGAACGCGAATTCACCACCGACGACGACATGCTCCGCGGAGTCCGCGTCCTCACCTCGGTGGCCGGCGAACTCGTCCGCGGTGAACTCGCCGACGTCCGTGACGGTGCCGTGTGGGTCGGTTCCTCCGTCGCCGAGGCGCGCGCATGAGCACCGATATTCAGCGCATCCGCTACGGTGACAGCAGCGACCTCCTGCGAACTCACATCGAGGTGACCCCATGACCGCCAATGCAACCGGTCCAGCCACAGCGCCCGACCCCACTCAACCCTGGACCCTGTCCGCCACCGAGGCGCTCGCTGCCTTCCGGACCAAGGAGCTGTCCCCGGTCGACTACCTGAGCTCGCTCATCGGCCGGATCACCTCCGACGATGAGCGCATCAATGCGGTCACCGAAGTCGTCGAGGAGGCGGTCACCTCGGCGCGGGAAGCCGAGACGTTCTATGCGAACGCCACCGACGATGACCTCGCCGAGGCGGCCGCCGCCCGGCCATTGCTCGGACTTCCCGTGATCGCCAAGGAGAAACACGCCCTGGCCGGCCGCGGCCTCACCCAAGGGCTGCTCCACGAACGCGACACCATCGCCGACAACGATGCCGCGATCATCGCCCGCATCCGCGCCGCCGGGGGATTCGTCCACGCCCGAGCCACCTCGCCGGAGTTCAGCTGCGCGACGATCACGCACTCGCCGATGTGGGGCGTAACCCGCAACCCGTGGAACCTCGACCTCTCACCGGGAGGGTCCTCGGGTGGGTCCGGTGCCGCGCTCGCCGCCGGATTCGCGCCTCTGGCCACGGCCTCGGACATCGCCGGATCGACGCGGCTGCCCGCCGCCTTCACCGGCACCGTCGGCTACAAAGCTCCGTACGGTCGGATCCCCGGCGCCCAACCCCTGGCCGCCGACTGGTATCGCGGAGACGGGCCGATGACGCGCACCGTCGCCGATGCCGCCCTGCTCGCCAAAGTCATGGTCGGCGTCGATCCGAGCGATCACGCGACGATCGCCTCGCCCGGGTTCCTCGATGACTTCGACCCCGCCGAGGCGGCCGATCGGCTCCGCGGACGCAGGGTCGCGCTGTGCGTGCGATTGGGGGACTTCGCCGTCGGGAAGGACATCGAAGCGAACACCCGCGCGGTCGCCTCGGCCCTGGAATCGGCCGGGGCACACGTCGAGGAGATCGCACTGCCGTGGACGTCCGAGCGGATCTTCGAGACCGCGTTCACGCACTTCGGAAACCTGCTCGCGCCCGCCATGCGAAAGGCCACTCGCGGCCATGAACACACCCTGGCTGAGTACACGGTGCGGTTCATGGCCGATGCGGAAGCCGTCGCCGCACGCCGGTCCTTCTATGACGGACTCGCCATGGAATCACAGATCCAGGCCGAGCTGGCGTCCGCGATGGACGGGTTCGATGTGCTCGTGGCGCCCACCTCGGCGGTGGCGGGATTGGAAGCTGGAGCCAGCTACCTCGACGGGATCACGGTCGGTGCCGACGGCATCGGACGTGAAGTTGCCAGGTCAGGTGGTGCGAGCGGGAATGACGGCGGGGACGACGTCCGGCTCGAGCACTACTGGCAGGCGCATATGACGATGCCGTTCAATATCTGCAACCGCGTGCCGATCGTCAATGTGCCTTCCGGCACGGCCGACTGCGGCATCCCCACCGGCGTCCAGGTCATCGCCCACCCCTATGACGACGCCCGCGCCTTCGACATCGCCGCGGCGATCGAAGCGCTGCGTCCGTGGTCCGGTCTCGCGCCACAGTGAGAACCCGACTTCGGAACCCCTGAAACAGCAAGAAGGACCCACAATGACGTCTGATCCGCAATCAGTTCGCCCCGACGACCCCGTCGGAACCACCACGCATTCAGCCGATCCGAGCAGCACCAACCCGGGCAAGGTCGCCTTCGCGAGCTTCATCGGCACGACCGTCGAATGGTACGACTACTTCCTCTTCGGCACCGCGGCTGTGCTCGTGCTCAACGACCAGTTCTTCCCCTCGCTCGACCCCTTGGCCGGACAGCTGGCGTCGCTGTCGACCTTCGCCGTCGCCTTCGTCGCGCGGCCTTTGGGCGGAGTGATCTTCGGGCACTTCGGTGACAAGCTCAGCCGCAAGTCGATGCTCGTGCTGTCCCTGCTCATGATGGGCTTCGCGACTTTCGCGATCGGGCTGCTGCCCGGCTACAGCACAATCGGCGTGGCCGCTCCGATCCTC
>NZ_JBQDYQ010000007.1:9182-79966 GCF_052105255.1 Brevibacterium sp. | reverse complement strand
CGCGATCGGGCTGCTGCCCGGCTACAGCACAATCGGCGTGGCCGCTCCGATCCTCATCGGCCTCTTCATCCGCCTGCGCCTGACCGAGTCGCCCGAACTCAACGAGGTCAAGGAAGAGAAGAAGGTTGCGAGCCTGCCCTTCCTCGAACTGTTCAAGACCTCGAAGAAGTCGCTGCTCATCGGCATCTTCTGCCTCGTCGGATCGAACACGCTCTTCTACATCGCCAGCGTCTACCTGCTCTCCTACGCGCCCGACTCCACCGGACTCAACCGCGGCGAGGTGCTCCTGGCCATAGCGATCGGTGCGTCCTTCGACGTCATCGCCATCCCCCTCGTCGCGATCTTCGCCGACCGCCACGGCAAACGCACGATGATGCTCGTCGGCAGCCTCGTCACCGCCGTCGCCGCCATCCCGATCTTCTGGGCGATGAACACCGGAACCTTCCTCGGCGCAGTGTTCGCGATGATCATCGCATTCCCGATCGCGCACTCGATCGTCTACGCCACCTCCTCGGGCTTCATCTCCGGGCTCTTCGACCCTGAAGTCCGCTACACCGGTGCTTCGATCTCCTATCAGGTGGGCGGTCTGATCTCTTCCGCCCCAGCTCCGATGATTTCGGTTCTCCTCTTCACGACATTCGACTCGTGGGTGCCCGTCGCGCTCTATCTCGCTGCGGCTAACCTGTTGGCAGGGATCTTCGTCCTCTTCGATACGAGGAACAAGGCGCTGAGCCAGTGAGCAGGAGCAGACAGATGACCGACGGGCAATCGCAGCCGACGACGGAACAGGCTCATCCGATGGATGAGCACACCATCGCCGAGGTGGAGCGTGCCGGAACGCAGTTCAACGCCGTCACAGCGATGACCGTCGACCGCGCGGATGCCCTCACCGCCGAGTCGATGAAGCGCGCGGATTCCGGGCAGCCGCCGCGGCGGCTCGAAGGGATCCCCTTCGCCATCAAGGACGTCATCGACGTCGCCGGATACCCGACGACGATGGGATCGGCGGTGCGCAGCGATGCCCCGGCGACCGCCTCGGCGCCGGTCGTGGACCGACTCGAAGCAGCGGGGGCGATCCCGGTCGCGAAGACGAACTGCCAGGAATACTCCTACGGAATCCTCGGCGACGAATCCGCCTTCGGCCGTGTCATCAACCCCGTCGATCCAGCGCTGTGCACAGCCGGGTCGAGCTCGGGATCGGCGGCACTCGTGGCCGCCGGAGCAGTGCCGTTGGCGTTGGGCACGGACACAGCCGGATCCGTGCGGGTGCCCGCCGCCTGCCAGGGTGTGTTCGGGTTCAAGCCGAGTTTCGGGGCAGTGCCCGTGGACGGAGTCTTCCCTCTCTCGCCAGCCTTCGATACGGTCGGGCTCTTTGCCTCAGATCTTGGTCTGCTGACCACGGCTTTCGACGTGATCGCGGGGGCTGGATCAGAAGCGCATGCAGCAGCTGGTGTGCCGGACGGCAGTGCGAGCGGGATCGGGCGGACCATCGATGTCAGCCTCCTCGGCGATCGGGCGAATCGGGCGCTCGATCTGCTCGCTGAGGTTCCCAACCTTACGATCACCTCGGCGAATGGCCCGACCCTGGGCGAACTCCTCGACGACCTTGCGCCGATCTACGACTTCATCCGCCTCTATGAGGCTTACGAGGTCCACAAGGACCTCTTCGCCGAGCGCGCCGCGGACTACCAACCGGGCGTGGCCAAGAAGATCGAGGCCGGCCGGGACCTCGGCGAGGCCGAATACCGGAAGCAGTTGGACGCGCTCGCCGAACTGCGGGAGCGGTCGCTGTCGGTCTTCGGCGCTACCGATTTCCTGCTCACTCCAGCCCTCGACGGGCCGGTGGTCCGCTGGGATGAGATCGACTCCGGATCGGCGGCGAAGTTCATGCGCTATTCGATGCCGTTCAACGTGCTCGGCTGGCCGGCGTTGACGATCCCGCTGCCCGGGGCCGGCGTCGGAAACGGAAACGGCGTCGGAAACGGAAACGGCGTTGGAACTGGAGCCAGCTCAGGACCGCGGGCGGTGCAGCTGGTCGGTCGCCCGGGTGGTGACCGCGACCTGCTCGCCTTCGCCTCGCGGCTGGGGTGAACGCAATTCAGATACCGCCGAGGCGGCCCTCCCATTTCGGGAGGGCCGCCTCGTGTGCATGGGCTTCCCAACGGTGCGGGCCGCCGCGGCGAGGATGGGCCACGTCGTTCGGATGCGTGATCCGATCAGGGAGGGCCGCCTCGGTGAGGGTGGGAGGTCACAGCCTCCAGCAGCTGTCGAGCGGAGCCTTGCCCGCGAAGGTGCGACTGGTGAAGGTCTCGATGCGGGGCAGGGCTGCGACGTAGCCGCCTAAGTGAGTGGGCCCGAGATTGTCCTCGAAGGCCACCTTGTGACCGGCTCTGCACCAGGTCGACGCGAGCTCCTTGCCCTGATCGAACGAGATGACGTCGTCGAGGCGGCTGTGGTTGACCAGCAGCGGAATATCAGGCACTTCGGCCTTACCCAACCGCTGCCGGTCAACGATGTCCGTGAAGTTCTCGTCGATGACCTCAGGGAACGACTCGCCGTTCTTCGTCAGCGACTTCCCATCCGTGAAGGCAGTCGAGAGCAGGGCTTGGACGGTGCACTTGTCCGCTGTTTCGGCGACCACCTTCTGCCCCTTCTCGTTGAGGAATTCTGACAGATCGATGTCAGCCTGATCGGCGAACCCGACGACGCCGTAGAGTGCGAATGCCGTATAGACGCTCGAGAGACCGGAGACGGTCTTGTACAGGTCGGTCGGCACCGCGCCGGCCGAAGCGGAGGCGATGTTGAGCTCGGGCGCCCACTCCTTCTGGAGCTCCAGGGCCGCCGTCGTAGCATGACCGCCCTGCGAGTAGCCGCGCAGCTGGAGCTGGGTGTCCTCATCGATCTCGCTGCCATCGACCTGCTGGACGGCACGTGCCGCGTCGAGGACGGAGCGCCCCTCTTCGACACGGTTGACGTAGTGGTGGGTGCCTTCGGTGCCGAGGCCCATGTAGTCGACGACGACAACCGGATGCTTTGCGGCGAGGGCCGATGCGACGGAGATGCCTTCGTATTCGGTGCCCATGCCCATCTGGCGGCTCGGAGCGCACTTGTCGGCGATGCCCTGGGTGCCCGGCGCGATGACGACGGCATCCTCAGCGTGGCCGCTCGCGCCGTTCGGCGTGAGCAGGGTGGCGGTGGCGGCTCGGGCCTTGCCCTTCTCATCGGTGGTCTTGTACATGAAGACCGTCGACTTCGCGTCATGCTTGATGAGCTTCACCGGGTCGAGGTAGAAATCGGAGTCGGCCTGCTTGAGCACCGTGCCGTCCGCGCTCGGCAGCGAGTCCGGGGTCCGATAGAAGTCCTCGGGGACTCCTGATGCCGGCAGGTCCTCCTGCGCGGCGGCATATTCGACATCGGCGGGAGTGAGTTCGTCGGTCTTCTCGACGGCCTTCTGCGCCTCTTCGACGCTGATGCCCTCGGGGACGCTGTCGCGATCGAGCGTGCTCGGATCCTCCGCCGCACGGTCGTCGAGGAACTGTTCGGCTTCGGCCTCGGTCTGCGGAACGAGCTCGGCGGCATGGGCGGGAGCGGTTGTCGTGCACAGGGTCAGTGCGAGGCCGACGACGGCTGCGGCGCTCAGGGCCTGGAGGCGACGACGAGGCCCGTGTGAGGAGGTGGTAGGCAGTGCTGTGGTTGGCGTGCTCATAGGCGGTGGTCCTGTTCTTCCTTGTCTCTCGGCATTGAGAAGGTGCGGGACAGCGGTGTCGGTGCAGACCGCAGCGGTGTACACCGTGACGGTGAGATCAGAGTCGCGACGGGGTGCAGTCGACCAGAGTGTTCACCGTTGGACGTTCTGGTTGTGACGGGCACCACACACATTACTTGATAGTAGAACTGAGTGGTAGTTAAGTGCAGATTGGGTCTGTTGCCTGGTGGAGAGACACGTCGACGGCCGCCGGTCGACAGCGAAGCACGCTGCCGGCCGACGGCCGTTGGAGGAGCCGAACCACCCCGCCGAGGTCAGCTGCCCGGAGTGGGCAGGGCCGCCTCGGCGGGGGTGGGTCTCACTTGCGCTCGAGTTCCTCGAGGCTCGGGTAGATCGTCTCCTTCGGGGCGACTCCCTTATTGCGGATAAGCACGAAGTAGAGCACGAAGGTGACGACGATGCCCACGAGCCACGAGATGTCCGCGCCGCCGAGCTTCGCGACCAGCGGCCCGGTGTAGAAAGACTGCGCGAGGAACGGGATCTGCACGATGACGCCGATGCCGTAGGCGACCAGTGCACGCCAGTTCCAGTTGCCGTAGCGACCGTGCCGGTCGTAGAAGGCGGGGATGTCGAAGCGGTCCTTCGAGATCAGGTAGTAGTCGGTGAGGTTGATGACGCTCCAGGGGGTGAACACCATCAACAGCGCGAGCACGAAGTTCTTGAAGTTCGCGAGGAAGTCCACCGAGGCCAGCAGCGCCACGAGCACGGTGACGGTGACGATGCCGATGACGAAGACCGCGCGGGTCCATCGACGGATGGTCGCCCTGTTGCCAAAGGAGGTGAGGATCGTCAGCGTGCACATGAACGCGCCATAGGCGTTGAGGGTGTTGACCGTGAGCTTGCCCAGCAGGATGACGATGAAGATGAGCAGGGCGAACACACCCCCGCCGACGATGTCGCCGACATAGGCGACCTGATTCTCGACGAATTCGTTGCCGGACTCGGTCATGGCGGCCGCACCGATGAGCGCGCCCAGGGTCATCGACCACTGCGAACCGATGACCGATCCGCCGAAGGTGAACCAGAAGGTCTTCGAGGATGGGGTCGAGCGCGGCAGGTAGCGCGAGTAGTCAGCCACATACGGTCCGTAGGTCAGCTGCCAGCCCACGGACAGGGCGATGGCCGAGAGGAAGGCGGGGAAGGCGAACGACGAACCCGAGATCAGTCCGGGGACGTCGACCTGGGTGAGCACGCAGTAGGTGATGAAGAGGAAGCCGAGCAGGCCCGTCACCGAGGAGATCCGACCGAGCACGTGGATGTACTTGTATCCCAGCAGGGCCACCAACGCCGTGAGCGCACCGAAGATGACGATGCCGACCCATGGGGTCTGAACGCCGATGATGAGGTTGACGGCCTGGCCGGACAGCACCGCGCCGGTCGAGGCGAAGCCGATGTACATGAGCACGACGAGCACGAGCGGGATGATCGCGCCGATGATGCCGAACTGGGCGCGCGAGGAGATCATCTGCGGCAGACCCAGCTGCGGACCCTGCGCCGAGTGGAGTGCCATGACGATTCCGCCGATGATGTTGCCGATGAGCAGGCCGATGATCGCCCAGAGTGCGTCGGCGCCGAAGACGACGGCCAAGGCCCCGTCGACGATCGCGGTGATCTGAGTGTTGGCGCCGAACCACAGGGTGAACTGGGAACGTGGCGTTCCGTGACGCTCGGCGTCAGGCACCATCTCGATGGATCGCTTCTCGATCCCCGAATTGGTCGTACTAGCCAAGATTGCCTCCTTTGAGTGATGAATCAGACTCAGTCAACACCCAAAGACGATGAGAGACGAGACCTGAATCACACATTCTGTCCGATATTTCGGATCATCTGCGGGGTGAAATGAATAGCGGGACTCAACGGCGAACGAATCGCCCCTCAGCCCCGCTTCGATCGTATTCTCGGGCGGATTTCTGTGCTGTTTCGATCGATTCTCCGGCTTGTTTCAGCCGACTCGTCAGGACAGAGATCGGGCGATGATCGTGCGTTGGATCTCCGAGGAGCCTTCGTAGATGCGGTAGATCCGAGCGTCGCGAACGTATCGCTCGAGCGGGAAGTCGCGAGTGAAGCCGTACCCGCCATGGATCTGCAGGGCTTCGTCGGCGATGAAGGCGGCCGCCTCGGAGGCGGCGAGCTTCGCCGTTGCCGAGGATCGAGTGAAGTCCACCTCGGCGTCGCGCTGTTCGGCGGCGTCCATCGTCAGCAGCCACGCCGAACGGTACTTCGTGTACATGTCCGCGAGCTTGAACGCGATGCCTTGGAGCCTGTTCAGCGGCTTGCCGTTGATCTTGCGCTCGCCGGCCCACGCCACGGCGGCGTCGAGGGCAGCCTTGCCGATTCCCAGGCTCATCGCAGCCACCTCGATGCGGCCGCGGTCAAGCACGCGCATGGCCGTCGTGAAGCCTTCGCCTGCCTTCCCGAGGAGGGCGTCCTCGGGAACCACGGTGTCGATGACGAACTCGTAGACCGGACTTCCGCGAAGACCCATCGTCTTCTCCGGGGGATTGAAGTCCAGCCCCGCCGAGGCGACCGCGGTGTCGACGATGAATGCGCTGATTCCCTTGTGGCCGGCGTCGACGTCGGTCTTCGCGTAGACGATGATGAAGTCCGCGAAGCCGGCGTTGGTGATGAAGCACTTCGTGCCCTTGATATGCCATCCGCCGTCGACGCGAGTGGCCTTCGTCGACATCTCTGCCGGGTTGGACCCGGCCCCCGGCTCGGTGAGTCCGAAGGAGCCGATGACTTCGCCGGCGGCGGCCCGCGGCAGCCACGCCTCGCGCTGGGCGTCGGTGCCGCCGAGCAGGATCGAGTCGGTGGCGAGGAACTGCGCGGTGACGATCGACGCGGTCGATGCGCACGCCTCGGTGATGGCGGCGACCATCTGGCTCATCGCCACCGAACCGACGCCGGGCCCGCCGAATTCCTCGGGCAGGTTGAGCCCCATGACCCCCACCTCGGCGAGGGTCTTCAACGTCTCATCCGAGACGCGTTCGTTCGCGTCTGCGGAGGCCGCCTGCGGGGCGAGGACGTCCTTGCTGATCTGGGCGACGGCGTCGACGAGTTCCTGTTCGTCGGCGGTGATGTCGAAGGCCATGAGTGCTCCTTGGAGGTGGGTTGATCGTGAGGTGCAGAGGATGTGCGTGGAGGGAGGCGTCGGCGGGAGGAGCCGAATCCTTCGTCCCGCGGCTCAGTTCGCCGACTCGGTCGGTTCGGCCGAGTCCGTCGAATCCGTTGGGTCCGACGGCTTCATCCGCCCCGCCTCGGCGAAGTCGGCGTTGTGTTCGCCGAGGCGGGGTGCCGGAAGCGCGGACGCAGGGCGGGTGCCGTCGACGAGGAGCGGATGGCCGAGATAGGTGTGACCGGTGCGCGGATCGGCGGCAGTGAGTCCGCGACCTTTGCCGATGGGCCCGGTGACCGCCTCGGCGAAATCGAGGACGGGGGAGTTGGGGACTCCGGCGGCATCGAAGATCTCGCACAGCTCGGTCACGGTGCGCCCCGTGGTGAATTCTTCGATCTCGATGCGCAGTGCCTCGTCGTGCTCCGACCGCTGCCCGTCGGTGGCGAAGCGCGGATCGGTGACCAGTTCCGGTTTGCCGAGGGTGCGGGCAAGAGTGCCGAAGAGACGGTCGTTGGCCACGGCGATGACGACGAGTCCGTCGGCTGCGCGGTAGGTGTCGAAGGGGGCGGAGACGGGGTGGCGGTTGCCGACCCGCGACGGAGAGGAGCCGGCCGCGTGGAGGGAGGCATTCGTCGGCTGCATGGCGAGCATGACATCGAGCATCGGAATGTCGATATGGGCTCCCTCGCCGGTGGTCTGACGGTGGAAGAGCGCCGAGGAGATGCCGAAGGCCGCGAACACTCCAGCGGAGACATCGGCGATCGATTCTCCGACTCGGGTGGGAGAGCCGTCGGCGAAGCCGGTCGAGGCCATGAGTCCGCTCAGTGCCTGGATGACCGTGTCATAGGCAGGTCGTCCCGCCTGACTGCCGGCCTGGCCGAAGCCGGAGATCGAGGCATAGACGAGATCGGGTCTGACGGCCGTGAGGTCCTCGTAGGACAGGCCGAGCTTCGCGGCGACGCCGGGGCGGAAGTTCTCGACGACGACGTCGCATTCGGCGATGAGTTCGAGCAGTCGTGCGTGGTCGTCGGGGTCCTTGAGGTCGGCTTCGATCGAGCGCTTTCCGCGGTTGAGTCCGGTGAAGTACGTCGACCCGGAATCGGTGAAGGGTCCGAGATGTCGGGAATCGTCACCGTGGCCGGGCATCTCGATCTTGACCACCTCGGCGCCCTGATCGGCGAGCATGGCGGTGGCGTAGGGACCGGCGAGAACTCGGGAGAAATCGGCGACCCGAACCCCGGTCAGCAGCTGCTTCGTTGCGTTCATGGTCCTCATCCTCGGCGCTGACCAGGGCGAAGACAACGGGGTGTGACGGGATTTCGTCCGAAGTGTCGGACGGAGGTGTCGGACGTTCCGAAGTACTGATGGGCGGTCTGCCCCCGGGACGGAATTCCGGCGCTCAATGCACGTTGCCCTGGCCGGAAGAGCTTCCGGCCAGGGCAGTGCACTGAGTTCTTCTCGTCGTGAGACGAGCGGGCCTCAGGCGACGCGTTCGAAGACCGCGGCCATTCCCTGACCGCCGCCGATGCACATGGTCTCGACTCCGTAGCGCGAACCGCGGCGATCCATCTCCCGCAGCAGGGTGGCGAGGATGCGCCCACCGGTCGCGCCGACCGGGTGGCCCAGTGAGATGCCCGAACCGTTGACATTGAGGCGTTCGGCGAAGTCGGATTCGGTGAGCTTCCATTCGCTCGTGCAGGCGAGCACCTGCGCCGCGAAAGCCTCGTTGAGTTCGATGAGGTCGATGTCTCCGAGTTCGAGACCTGCACGCTGCAGCGCCTTCGCGGTCGCCGGGACCGGCCCGATGCCCATCGTCTTCGGCGGCACTCCGGCCACGGCCCAGCTGCGCATGCGGGCGAAGACCCGCAGGCCCAGCTCGGCGGCCTTGGACGCGGTGGTCACGATGCACAGCGCGGCGCCGTCGTTCTGTCCCGAGGCATTTCCGGCGGTCACCGTGGCCTCATCGTCGGACTTCGCGAGCATCGGCTTGAGTTTCGCGAGCTTCTCGACCGTCGATCCGGGGCGGATGTGTTCGTCGGTCGTGATGACCTGTTCGGGGGTCTTCCGGGTGGCCGGCAGCGTGATCGGCACGATCTCGTCGGCGAACTTCCCTTCCTCAGTCGCCGAGGCGGCACGACGGTGCGATTCCACGGCGTAGGCGTCCTGGTCCTCCCGTGAGATCGTGTACTCACGGCGCAGGTTCTCCGCGGTTTCGATCATTCCGCCGGGCACCGGGTAGTCGTTGCCGCCTGCGGTGAGGCGGCCGCGGACGAGACCGTCCTTGAGCTCGATGTTGCCGCCCTTGACGCCCCAGCGGATCTCCTCATTAAAGAACGGTGCGCGGCTCATCGACTCGACCCCGCCGGCAACGACGAGGTCCGCATAGCCGGCCGAGATCATCGCGTGAGCGTCGGCGATCGCCTGCAGGCCGGAGCCGCAGCGACGGTCGACCTGGCGGCCGGGAACGGTGATCGGCAGTCCCGCATTGAGGGCAACGACGCGGCCGATCGCCGGAGTCTCCATGTGCGGATAGCAGTTGCCGAGGACGACATCCTCAATGGCTTCACCCGGCAGGTTGGTCTTCTCCAGCAGAGCTGTGAGGACCTGTCGGCCGAGCTCCTCATGCGGCACGTCCTTGAACTGTCCGCCGAATCCGCCCACGGGGGAGCGGAGAGGTTCGCAGATGACGATGTCTTCGGACACAGGGTCTCCCTCTGGTTGCGGTCGCACCGTCCCGCTTGTGGGGCCGGAACGACGATCGGCATAACTGCCGAATTTGGTATTAATACTTTCCCATTTATGAACATATCCGAATGGATTGCGCCTGACAAGGGTGCGTCTCAATGAATGGGCCCCATCGTGACGGCGCGGCACTGGTGGGTGGGTCGCCTCGGTGACGGTATGCGGGGTCGCTGGATTCGATTCGCAAGATTCGCCAGCCTGGCCGGCTTGCGGCGGCCAGGCCGCTCAGCGGACGGTCGGCAGTACCGCCTCGGCGACATCGAGCACCGTGTTCAGGGCTGCATCCTGCTGGTCGAGTCGATAGGCGAGGTGAAGCTGAGTGGCTTCGTTCGGCAGGTCGAGCGGCACCGCGGATACCCGCGAGTCGTAGCCGGCGGCGACGGAGTCGAACGTGATCGTCACACCCATCCCGACGGCCACGAGCGCGGAGATCGACTGCGAGTCGGGGGCTTCCTGGACCGTGCGCGGGCTGAACCCGGCATCGAGGCACAGGCGCATGGCGGTCTCGCGCAGGTTCGAATTCGGCCGCGCGGGCAGGAGGACAAAGGGTTCGTCGGCGAGTTCCTTGACGCCGATCTTCTTCCGCTCCGCCAGGCGGTGAGAGCTCGGCATGGCGACGCATGGACGCTCGATCGCCACGGGGCGGCCGGCGATGAGCGGGGGCCTCCGTCGCCAGCGAACCAGGGCGAGGTCGAGAGTGCCGTCCATGATCCTCTCGAGGCCTTCGTCGGCATAGACCGTCGACTCGAGGTGGAAGGTGATGCCCGGATTGCGTTCGTGTGAGGCCGCCACGAGGGTGGCGGCGAGGTCGCGGGAAGACGGGTGTGAGTAGCCGAAGCGGACGCGGCCGACCTCACCGCTGGAGGAGCGGTGGACGGATTCGACGGCGGCCTGCTGGGTGGCGAGCATGTGCTTGGCCGGCTCGAGCAGGGCTTCGCCGGCGGGGGAGAGGCTGACTGAGCGGGTCGTGCGTTGGAACAGAGAAGCGCCGAGGTCGGTCTCCAGGGAGCGGATGGTGCGGCTCAGCGGGGGTTGGGCCATGCCGAGGCGTTCGGCGGCGCGGCCGAAGTGGAGTTCTTCGGCGACGGCGACGAAGGCGCGGATCTGCTGCAGCTCCATGGACGTTCTCCCTCGTCAGGCGTTCAGGCGGTCGGACATGCGGGTGGCCATCATTATTGCACGCTGGGTAATCAATGCCTGAGCTGTTTTATAGCGGTCGGCAATTGGGTGTGCGGCGCATATCTCGAGCACGTCCGAAATATCGGACAGAACCTGATCCGGACCACTTCCACGATCCTCTCCAGCCGCCAGAATGGGATGTGTAGTCAGAGCAGACAGCGCAGGACGGGCCGATAGTCGGTTTCCTGCCGAACCCGCAGACCAGTATCCGCGTTGTCGGACACAGCGACAAGGAGAACCCATGACCACCAAGCCGTCGTTCACCCAGCACGATCCGACCCGGGTCATCCGCGCCGACCGCGGAACCGAGATCACCGCGAAGTCCTGGCAGACCGAAGCCCCCAAGCGCATGCTCATGAACAACCTCGACCCCGAGGTCGCCGAGCGTCCCGAAGACCTCGTCGTCTACGGCGGCACCGGCCGCGCCGCCCGCTCCTGGGAAGCATACGACGCAATCGTGCGCACCCTCGACGACCTCGAGGACGACGAGACCCTGCTCATCCAGTCCGGCAAGCCCGTCGGCGTCATGCGCACCCACGAATGGGCCCCGCGCGTGCTCATCGCGAACTCCAACCTTGTCGGCGACTGGGCCAACTGGGAGCACTTCCGCGAGCTCGAGGCCGAAGGCCTCATGATGTACGGCCAGATGACCGCCGGTTCCTGGATCTACATCGCCACCCAGGGCATCCTCCAGGGCACCTACGAGACCTTCGGCGCCATCGCCCGCAAGCGCTTCGACGGCACCCTGGCCGGCACCCTGACCATCACGGCCGGCTGCGGCGGAATGGGTGGAGCCCAGCCGCTGTCCGTGACGCTCAACGGCGGCGCCTGCCTCATCATCGACGTCGACAAGACCCGCCTCGATCGCCGCAAGGGCAAGCGCTACCTCGACGAAGTCGAAACCGACCTCGACACCGCACTGGCCAAGGTCATCGAAGCGAAGAAGAACAAGCAGGCCCTGTCCGTCGGACTCGTCGGCAACGCCGCCGAGATCCTCCCGCTCATCCTCGACCGCCCTGAGGCAGCCGAAGTCGACATCGTCACCGACCAGACCTCGGCCCACGACCCGCTGTCCTACCTGCCGGTGGGCGTGAGCGTCGACGACTGGAGTGATGAGGCCGAGCAGGATGCCGAGAAGTTCACCATCCGCGCCGAGGAATCCATGGCCAAGCACGTGAAGGCCATGGTCGAATTCCAGGACCGCGGCGCCGAGGTCTTCGACTACGGCAACTCGATCCGCGACGAAGCCCGCAAGGCCGGCTACGACCGCGCCTTCGAGTTCCCTGGCTTCGTCCCCGCCTACATCCGCCCCCTCTTCTGCGAAGGCCTCGGGCCCTTCCGCTGGGTCGCGCTGTCCGGCGACCCGAAGGACATCGAGGTCACCGACCAGGCTCTCAAGGAGCTCTTCCCCGAGAACGAACACCTCCGCACATGGCTCGACGCCGCCAACGAATACGTCGAGTTCGAAGGCCTGCCGGCACGCATCTGCTGGCTCGGCTACAAGGAACGCCACCAGGCCGGTCTGCTGTTCAACGAGCTCGTCGCCGAAGGCAAGATCTCGGCCCCGATCGTCATCGGCCGTGACCACCTCGACTCCGGTTCCGTCGCCAGCCCCTATCGCGAGACCGAATCGATGCTCGACGGCACGGACGCCGTGGCCGACTGGCCGCTGCTCAACGCCCTGGTCAACACCTCCTCGGGGGCGACCTGGGTGTCGATCCACCACGGCGGCGGCGTCGGGATCGGCCGCTCCATCCACGCCGGACAGGTCTCCGTGGCCGACGGCACCGAGCTGGCCGCTCAGAAACTGGCACGCTTGCTCACGAACGACCCGGGCATGGGCGTTATCCGCCACGTCGACGCCGGCTACGACCGCGCCTCCGAGGTGGCTGAGGAGCGCGGTCAGCGGGTGCCGATGATCCCCGAGCTCGACAAGCGCGACGAGGAATCCGCCGCGCAGTAAGCAGTCTGCGGCGCAGGTGCGTACACGTGCGCTGCGTCGACGGGCGCGGTCGCGGCTCAAGCGGGCACTTTGGTACAGGCTGTTCTGAATTGCTCACGGCGGAATCTATCGGTGGTAGCAACACTCGGTGGGCATTTCAGAATAGGGTGTACCAAACGTGGATTCCGCCCTGCAGTAAGGGCGCCGAACAGCTCGAGAAAAGTCGAGCAGCACTGATTTGAAACAGTGCTGCTCGACTTTTTGTGTGCCGCGGGCGGTTGCCGACGGCGAGTCGCGAGGTGCGCCGCCGCTCTGCTTGTCGGCAGATCGCGTGCACCGCTGGTCTGTTGCGCCGGACGGCAGGTCGCGTGCGGTGGCGTTGAACCTCTTCGTGCCAGGCAGCTGCCCTCGCCCACTGTCCGAAATGTCGGACGAATCTCGTTTCGGGTCGTTCTCTGTTGTCTCCGCGCGGTCCATACTGGTTGTGGACCACACTCGATCGGAAAGGGCCGACCGTCATGCAGCTATTCACCGGGATCAGCGAATTGGTCGTCAACGACCTCGACAGCCTCGGCGAACTCGATGTCGTCACAGATGCCGCTCTGCTCGTCGAAGACGGCCGGATCATCTGGTCGGGGTCGTCCGCACAGGCGGACACGGCGGTGCAGAACTACCTCGGCGAGGCGATCGCACACGACGTCAACGACGATGACATCGTCAATGGGGAAGTCACCTCGGCGAATGAATTGGGCGGACTCGAGACGATCGACCTCGATGGGAAGGCCGTCATCCCGGGCTTCGTCGACAGCCACAATCACCTCATCTTCGCCGGTGATCGGTCCGAGGAATTCGCGGCGCGGATGGCCGGGCAGAAGTACTCGGCCGGGGGCATCGCCACCACCGTGGCCGCCACCCGCGCAGCGACGGAATCCGAACTCGAGGCGAACCTCGTCCACCTGCTCGATCAGGCCAGGCGGCAGGGAACGACGACGTTCGAGATCAAGTCCGGCTACGGGCTGACCGTGCCCGACGAGATCCAGGCCCTCGACATCATCAACCGGCACACCGAGGAATCGACCCTCATCGCCGCGCACGTCGTCCCGCCTGAATTCAAAGAGAATCCGGAAGGCTACGTCGACCTCGTCATCGACGAGATCATCCCTGCGGCCGGGGGCAAGGCGAAGTGGATCGATGTGTTCTGCGAAACCGGTGCCTTCACCGAAGCCCAGACCCGGCGCATCATCGATGCCGGCAAAGCTGCGGGCATGATTCCGCGCCTGCACGCCAACCAGCTCACCGAGGGTGGGGCGCTCAAGCTCGGTGCGGAACTCGGCTGCGCTTCCGTCGACCACGCGACCTTCGCCTCCGATGAGGACCTCAAGATCCTCGCCGAGGCGGGCACCGTCGTCACACTGCTGCCGAGCATCGAATTCTCCACCCGCCAGCCCTACCCGGACGCCCGCCGCTACGTCGACGCGGGAGTCTCGTTGGCGATCGCCAGCGACTGCAATCCCGGCTCCGGGTTCTCCAACAGCATGCCCTTCGTCATCGCCATCGGCGTTCGCGACATGCACTTCACCGTCGAACAGGCAGTGTGGGCGGCGACAGCCGGCGGAGCCAACGCCCTGCAGCGCACCGATGTCGGCCACCTCGGAGCGGGAGCCCGCGCCGACCTGGCCATCCTCGACGCACCCAGCTACCGCCACCTGGCCTACCGGCCGGGTGTCCAGCTGGTCGAGAGGGTCTACTCCGGCGGTGAGCTCATCGTCGACAACCGATCCCGCGACTGAACTTCATCCACGACGAACACAAGGAAAGGCTCTTCATGACCACATTCATCGACCTCGACCCCGACACACTCACCTTCGCCGAGGTGGTCGACGTCGCCCGCCACGACGCGAAGGTCTCCCTGTCCGAGGCCACTCTGGCCCGGGTGAACAAGTACCGCGAGGCCATCGACGCCCTCGCCCAGGCAGACAAGCCCGTCTACGGAGTCTCGACCGGATTCGGGGCACTCGCGCAGCGCCACATCCCCGCCGAACAGCGCACCCAGCTGCAGAAATCCCTTATCCGCTCCCACGCCGCCGGCGTCGGCGACCCCGTCGAGCGTGAGGTCGTGCGCGCCCTCATGCTGCTGCGCGCACGGACGCTGGCGACCGGCCGCGCCGGAGTCCGTGCCGAGGTGCTCAAGACCTACGTCGACCTGCTCAACGCCGGCATCACCCCGGTCGTCCACGAGTACGGGTCGCTCGGCTGCTCGGGTGACCTTGCACCCCTGTCCGCCTGCGCACTCGTCGTCATGGGCGAAGGCGTGGCCGAAGGACCCGACGGAGTCGCCGGACCTGCCGATGAGATCCTCGCCGCTGCGGGCATCTCCCCGGTCACCTTGGCTGAGAAGGAGGGCCTGGCGCTGGTCAACGGCACCGACGGCATGCTGGGCATGCTCATCATGGCCCTGACCGACCTGGAGAACCTGCTCACCGCCGTCGACGTGTCCGCGGCCATGAGCATCGAAGGACTCTTCGGCACCGACGCCGTCTTCGCCCCCGAACTCCACTACGCGCTGCGCCCGCACGACGGTCAGGCCGCCTCGGCCGCGAACATGCTCGCCTCGCTCAAGGACTCGGGCATCACCGCCAGCCACCGCGACTCAACCCACCTCGTCCAGGACGCGTATTCGATGCGCTGCGCCCCGCAGGTCAACGGCGCCGCCCGCGACGCCGTCGCCTTCGCCGCCCAGGTCGCCGAACGCGAACTGCGGGCCGCCATCGACAACCCCGTCGTGCTCACCAATGGAACGGTGTCTTCGAACGGCAACTTCCACGGTGCACCGCTGGCCCATGCCTTGGACTTCCTGGCCATCGTCGCCGCCGACGTCGCCTCGATGTCCGAACGCCGCACCGACCGGATGATGGATGTCGCCCGCAACCAGAACCTCACTCCATTCCTCGCCGATGACGCCGGCGTCGATTCGGGACTGATGATCGCCCACTACACGCAGGCGGCCATGGTCTCCGAGGCCAAACGCGGCGCTACCCCGGCCTCGGTCGACTCGATCCCGTCCTCGGCCATGCAGGAAGACCACGTGTCCATGGGGTGGTCGGCCGCACGCAAGCTGCGCAAGGTCATCGACAACCTCGCCTCCGTCGTCGGCATCGAACTCTATGCCGCCTCCCGTGCCTGCGATATGCGCGACGCCGCACCGGCACCGGTGACCGGAGCCGTGATCGCGGCGATCCGTGAGACCGTGCCCGGACCCGGACCCGACCGGTTCCTCTCGCCCGAACTCGCCGAGACCATTGCGAAGGTCAAGGACGGTTCGCTTATCGCCGCCGCCGAGGCGGTTGCACCGCTGACCCACACCGTCACCGCTGCTGCCGGAACCTGGCAGCCGGAAGACGGCGGACCGGCCGTCAACGATCCAGAGTTCACTGCGCTGGGTAACCTCGAAGCCGCCGCCGAAGCTTCGGGCACCTCTGCAGCCACCACCCACCAGGACTGACACGGGGCAGGGGCTTGTCGCCGACCGGACCCGACCGTCGGGCGTATGACGCCAGGGCCGGCCGACTGCAGGACCGACACATCACCGGGCCCGACCGATTTCGAACGGAGTGAACTGTTAATGAGCGATGTCGTCTCGCTGCTGAGCCAGATCGAGGACACCGGCCGCGACACCCGCGGGCCGGGCTACCAGCGGCCCGGATTCTCGGCCACCGAACGGAAGCTGCGTGAGTGGTTCCTAGCCGAGGCGGACCGCCGTGGCCTCGACACGGAGATCGACGCCAACGGAATCACGTGGGCCTGGGCCACCCCGCCTGGTGACAATGCCGTGGTCACCGGTTCCCACCTTGACTCGGTGCCCGGCGGCGGCGAGTTCGACGGTCCTCTCGGTGTCGCCTCGGCGCTGGCGGCCTTCGATGTGCTCAAGGCCTCCGGCGCGCTCGACCAGGCCACCCGGCCCTTCGCTCTGGCAGTGTTCCCCGAAGAAGAAGGCTCACGCTTCGGCGTCGCCTGTCTCGGCTCGCGGCTGCTCACCGGCGCCATCGACGCTGACCGCGCGCTCGGCCTCAAGGACGCCGCCGGTGACACCTTCGCCGACGTCGCCCGTGGCTATGGCCTCGACCCGGATCGGATCGGGCGTGACCAGTCTCGGCTGGCCGGAATCGGTTCCTTCATCGAACTCCATGTCGAACAGGGCATCGGTCTGGCAGGCACCGATCAGGCCGTCGCCATCGGCTCCTCGATCATCGGCCACGGGCGCTGGCACTTCGCCTTCTCCGGTCAGGGCAACCACGCCGGCACGACTCCGATGAGCCATCGCGCCGACCCTGTGGTCGCGGCCTCCCGCGTGATCGGGGACATCCCGACCCTAGCGGCCGCCACTGACGCGAGCGCCGTGGCGACCGTGGGTCGCACCCTCATCCACCCCGGCGGGACGAACGTCATCGCTTCGACCATGAGCTTCTGGCTCGACATCCGCCACCCTGACGATGCCGTCGTCAAGCAGGTGCTCGAGGCGATCAGCCGTCGTGCCCAGGACCATGGCGCTGATTCCGGTGTCGAGGTGACCATCTCGCAGGAGTCCTACTCTCCGACGACTCACTTCACCGCCGGCCTCAACTCGCGCCTGACTTCGGTGCTGCCGGACGCTCCGCTCCTGCCTTCGGGAGCCGGACACGATGCCGGAATCCTCGCACCTCACGTACCGTCGGCGATGCTCTACGTCCGCAACCCGACCGGCGTCTCTCACGCTCCCGAAGAGGCCTGCGAGGTCGACGACCAGAGGGCCGGGGTCGACGCGCTCGTCAACGTGCTCGCCCGCGAACTCGGCATCGAACACGCCGTTGTCGACGGCAGTGTCGGAGGCCCGACGAACGGAGGTGCACGATGAGCACCCGTTACTGGTGCGAATCCGCCTGGGTCGACGGAGCCGTCGCCCGCGGAGTCCTGCTGAGCGCCGACGACACCGGAACGCTCACCGCCGTCGAAACCGGGATCGACACCGCCCCGTCCGACGCCGAGGCGGTGCACGGGTTCATCCTGCCCGGCGGAGTCAACGCACACTCCCATGCCTTCCACCGGATGCTGCGCGGCCGCACCCACGGCGACGGCGGCACTTTCTGGACCTGGCGCGAAGTCATGTACTCCGTCGCCGCGAAACTCGACCCCCAGTCCTACGGGACCGTGGCCCGTGCCGTGTTCGCCGAGATGCTCGCCGGCGGCTACACCTCGGTGGGGGAGTTCCACTACGTCCACCATGCACAGGACGGAACCCCTTACGGCACGGAACGTCCCCGCGGGGACGCGAACGATGACGAACTGCGCGCCCACGCGATGGAACGAGCGCTGGCACGGGCGGCCGCCTCGGCGGGGATCCGCATCCGACTGCTCGACACCTGCTATCTCACCGGGGGCATCGACGCCGAACTCTCGGCCGAACAGTCCCGATTCGGCGACGGCACCATCGACGGGTACATGGACCGTCATGCCGGACTCACCGAAGCTTTCGCCGAGGAGTTCCCTGTCAACGCTCCAGGTGAGAGCTTCGTCCACGTCGGCGCGGCCATCCACTCGATCCGCGCAGTCCCGGCCGCGAACCTGCCGAGGTTCGCCGAACTCACCGGGCCCGTGCACGTGCACCTGTCCGAACAGCCCGCGGAGAACGAGGCCTGCCAGAGTGCGTACGGAGCCAGTCCCACCGAGGTGCTCGGACGTTCCGGAGTCGTCACCGACCGGCTCTCGGCCGTCCACGCTACCCACCTGAGCGAGGAGGACATCGCGATCCTCGGCGGCTCCCGGTCGACGATCGTCATGTGCCCGTGCACCGAGGCGGACCTCGCTGACGGCATCGGACCGGCCCGGGAACTCGCCGACGCCGGAGCTGTGATCTCGCTCGGCTCCGACCAGCACGTCGTCCTCGACGCCCTGCGCGAGACCCAAGGGCTCGAAGCCGGCGAACGCCTGCGCTCCGGTCAGCGCGGCCGATTCTCACCGACCGAACTCATCACGGCACTCACCGAAGGAGGGGCACGCAGCCTCGACCTGCCCGTCGGCGCGCTCGAGGTCGGGAAGGCGTGCGATTTCGTCGCCCTGCGCACCGACAGCATGCGCACCATGGGATCACTGGACGAACAGATCATCCTCACGGCCACCTCGGCGGACGTGTCCGTGACCGTCAGCGGCGGTCGAGTGCGCGTGCGCGACGGCGTGCACGCCGAACTCGGGGACATCTCCGAGCTCTACGCGCAGGCGTTCGCGGCGCTGGAGATGGAAGGCTGAATCGTGGCTGAGGTCGTTGCGGGCAGGCACGCCGGGGTTGCCGGGATCGGAAGTGGTCGCCGTGGCTGAGGTTCCCGCGCTGCGCAGGGCGATCGCGATCCTGCGGCACATGGCGGTGTCGAACCGGGCGATCACGGCCGGCGCGCTGGTCCGGTCCCTCGACATTCCGCGATCGAGCGCCTACGACATCCTCAACGTCCTCGAGGAGCTCGGACTCGTGGCGCGCACTGATTCCGGGTACGTGCTCGGGGCCGGCGTGCACGAGCTCGGGGCGTCCTACCTGCGGACGAACCCGCTGCAGCGGTTGGCGCAGCCGATCGTGCGACAGCTGGCCGAAGACACAGCCGCCACGGCACAGCTCGCGATCATCCGCGGTTGGGAGACCGAGTACGTGCTCAAGGAGCAGTCGCTGAAGTCGGTTGCCGTCATCACCGCCACCGGGGTGCGCATGCCCAGCTACCTCACCGCGACGGGGCGGGCGATCCTCGCGCAGCTGCCGAAGTCCGAGGTGCTCGCGATGTTGCAGTCCGAGACCGGATTCGTCACCCGCACCGGTAAGGGCCCGACCTCGGTCAAGGCCCTCAACGCCGTGCTCGCCCAGGAGAGGCGAGTCGGCTGGGCGATCGAACATGGAGAGGTGACGCCGGGCATCTCGACGATCGCGGCACCGGTGTTCGATGTGCTGGGACGCCCGATCGCCGCCGTCGGACTGTCAGTGTCCGACAGCGTGAAGGCCGCGGGAACGGGGGCGGATAAGGGCGCGGGGAAGGACCTGGATCAGGGGTCTGGGGTGGACTCCGATCCATTGGCGTCGCTGGCCGAGAAGGTCATCGCCACCGCCGCCGAGGTGACCGCGAAGCTGCGGTGAGGCGCGTCCTGTCCGCCGGCAACGAGCGGGCCAATGCCGTCGCCGAGGCGACGCTTGCCGAGGTGCGCATGGCCGAGGGTATGGATTACACGGTGTGAGTTTCCAACGCTGTGAGTCCTCCGTTCTCACTGCCGGCGCAGCAGGGCCGCGACCTCGAGGTGCTTCGTGTGCGGAAACATGTCGAAGATCCGCGCCCGCTCGACGGTATAGCTCGGCATCCGGGCGAGGTCCTTGGCCAGGGAGACGGGATTGCAGCTCGAATACACGATGTGCTCGACACCCGAATCCTCGAGCACAGACGACAGCTTGGCCCCGATCCCGCGCCGAGGGGGGTTGACGACCACGCAGTCCGGCCGTTCATCCGTGGCTAGGTGTTCCTCAGCGCACGAGGCGGGAACGTCGACCAGGGGCGAGGAACCAGCACCACCCAGGTGCTCCTCGGCGAACTCTGTGGCATCGCCGGCGAGGAATCGTGCGTCGATGCCGAGCTCGCTGGCGCTGATCTTCGCGGATTCGATCGCCTGCTCGCTGATCTCGACACCGGTGACGTGGCGGGAGCTGTCTGCACAGTAGAGCGCGAATCCACCGACGCCGCAGTAGAGATCCCACAGGTTCTTGGCCTCCACTGAGTCCACCCATTCGGCGACCTGGTTGTACAGTCCGATGGCCACGGCGGTGTTCGTCTGAAAGAAACTCTGCGGCCGCAGATGCAGATCGACCCGATCAAGATTCATCCGCAGCGATTCCCCGCGGAACATCTCCTCGCGGCTGCCTTCGAGCACGGCCTTGTGCTCCGGCAGCAGATTCACCGACACCACGGACGCAGCTGGGACGAGTTCGAAGAGCGGACCCTTCCGCGACCGCAGCACATCGAGACCATGCTGAGTGCGGACGACGAACCGGATCATCAGCTCACCCGACGGCGCCGCGGTGACATGGACGAACTTCAATTCCCCGCGGCGCGCTACGACATCATAGGGCTCGAGTCCCGTGCCATCGAGGAATTCCGCGAGTACCGGAATCACTGCACGGATCGCGGGGGCCTGAATCCCGCAGTCACGCAGATCGACACCGTGGAACTCCTGATCGAGGATGCCCAAGGTGGCGTGCCCGGCTGACCCTCCGACGGCGAGCTTCGCCCGGTTCCTGAAGTCCCGCACCCCGCCGGCGAAGGTTGGCAGCCATTCACGTGGAGCCGCCTCGGCGAGGGTCTCCCGACACCACGATTCCTTGTCCGTGATCTGCTGCTCGTAGGGCGTTTCGATGAGGGCGCAGGAACGGCATTTCCCGCGCTCGAAATACCCGCAATGCAGGCGCCCATGATCCGCCGAGGCGAGGGAGAGCGGCAAGGTCGTCATCCCGCAATTCTAGTCGGTGATCGGCCCCCGGAATCGTTGACCCGGATCGTCCGGCAGCCGTAGATAATTTCGGACAGTTCGTCGAAAAACGGGGTGAGTGTCGAGAAACGCATGCGCACACGCGTTCTTCGGCGCTCAGCCCGTTTTTCGGCGAAGTCGGGAGAGGCGCGCGCCAGGAAATCAGGCGGCGATGAAGGCGAGGGCGACGAAGGTGCCGAATGAAACGAACGGGGCGATCGCAGCGACTGCGATGGCGATGATGCCGGGTGTTCGGCCCCGCCCGGTGACCGCGGCCGTGATGCCGAGGATGATGCCTGTGAGACCTAAGCAGGTGCACAGGCCCTGGACTCCGACGAGAACGGTCGCCAGGGTCTGATACCAATCCGGTGTGTCCGTGAAGTAGTAGCCGGACGCGGCCTCGGACGGCCCGACGGTCACGCCCAAGATCACCGAGGCGGCCAGGCTCAGGGCCATGGCGACGATCGAGAGCGCCACGGCCACCTTGCCCAGCGCCGGCGACTTCACCGAGGCGGCGCCATCCATTCGTGTGTTGACGCCGTTGTGCGCATCAGCCAGATCGTCGGGCCGCGGCGAGGCATAGACGGGATGGACGGGAGGGGCGGGGACTCGGGGCTGCTGTGCCGCGAGCTCATCGTCGGTGGGCTGGGGGTACGAGAAGTCCGTCGAAGTCATGCTTCGACGCTATCGTCGCAGAAAGGCGGCGCCCCACCCTGCTATCCCAAGAGTGGGGTCGGGAAAACCACCCTGCAGGCAGCGCGAGTCAGGGCTTGCGGGCGACGATGAGGAACCTCTTCTGCGTGACCGTGATCGGCTCACTCGACTCGGCCAAGCGTCTGAGGACATCGAGGTTGGACTTGACGGTGAACCCGGGGACATCCCACGGAATGTAGGCGAGGTACTCGATGACCGCCTCGACGTCGGTGAAGCGCATCGTCCCCTGCCATTTGCGAGCCGCCTCGATCGACAGGCCCTGACTCTCGGCATCGCTGAGGCACGGTTCGAGCTGTTGGCGCAGATCGCCCACCCCGCCGCCGAAGAAATCGCGGAACTCCTGCGCCTCCGTGCCGTCGACCTGCTGGGTGAGAAACAGCCCGCCCGGGGAGAGGGCACGGGCCACCTCGGCGAGGTCATAGCTTTCGTGTCGATTCATCACGAGGTCGAACTCACCGTCGCCCCACGGCATCTCCGGATGATGATCACTGTCGTACCGGGTGACCTCGACGCCATAGTCCTGCAGCGTCGAGGCGGCCAGGGGAACATTGGGCTCCCACCCTTCGGCCGCGGAGATCGTCGGCGACGGTTCGCCGGGAGGCCTGGCCTCGTCGAGCCGATCGATGAGTTCGCTGAGGCGCTCGCCGCCTCCCGTTCCCATGTCGAGGCATCTGCTCGACTCGGCCATCGCATCGAGGCAGATCTGATCGAAGTTCCACGGCGGATCATCGGCGACGAGGTGGCCGGCCAGTGGGGAGAAATCCCACCCGGTCATCGCCGCCGTCTCATGGATCCAGGCCCATCGCTCGTGGCGTTCATGGGGAGTCTCGTCGCGCGTGCGACTGCTGTCGGCATATTCGGGCATGTCCACACTCCTCTGCCGGGTGGCTCGGCACCATCACCGAGCAGTTCTGCAACTCTGCCGGACGGCTGGGCGCCGCAGGGGCGCGGGTGCCGTACTTCGACTCTAGGCCAAAACAGGATCGAGGAGCGGGATATGGCGAAGAATTCTCCGGACTGAGGCATGGGCTATTCAGAGGAAGCAGAACACGAGCACCGCGATGCAGACGACGAGCATTCCCAGGCAATTGAGCCAGAAATCCCGACCGACATACCTCGCTCGCAGGTGAGCGGCAGCGGCGCAGAGGAAGTAGACGACGAGGCCCGCCGCGGCCGCCGCGCCGAGCCCGGGAATCCAGATCCCCGTCACCAGTCCTGCCGCGGCGAGGAACTTCACGACGGCGAGTACCCACCACCACTCCCGCGGGAAGCCGACGCCGTCGAGGCAGGCGGCGATCGCCCGCGGGGGACGGAAGGTGAGCAGGGCGTCGCCGAAGACGATGACCGCGAGGACGACGACCGGCCTGACCGGTTCGGGCAGGAGCGTCACAGCGAGCTCCTCACCCGCGTGTGGAAGACGATGCTCGCGAGCATCGGCTCGACGGCGTCGTCAAGACTCATCGTCGTCGCCGCCCACCGGAACAGGATGCCCAGGTAGGAGTCGTAGAGTGCCGCGGCACTGGCCCGCGCGTGGTCCTCATTGATCCCGATCGAGACCAGTGACTCGCTCAGGCGACTCTGCAGGTCCACGGCGAGAGCGTTGAACACCTCCGGCTCGCCCTTGACTCGCATCATCGCCGCCGCATAGTCGCGGGACAGGTCCTCGTGTTCGGCGAAGAATTCGAGGAAGGGCAGGAAGAGTTCGAGCAGGTG
Organism: Brevibacterium sp.; assembly: GCF_052105255.1. NCBI lineage: Bacteria > Bacillati > Actinomycetota > Actinomycetes > Micrococcales > Brevibacteriaceae > Brevibacterium > Brevibacterium sp. The sequence goes on along the minus strand of NZ_JBQDYQ010000007.1, from coordinate 56,272 downwards.
ACGCTGCACCGCCGAGGATGGTCGGGGCGGTCCCGTTGTCGCGCCGGTGTCCGTTCCCCGACGGGACAGGCTCGCTCGTCGCGTTGGTGGTGTGTACGTCCCGTTCTGCAGCTGCCCGATCCACCGATCGAAGCATCGGACGAGGATGACGTCCTTGTCACCGACCGACATCACTCGGCCCACCGACACCTCGGCGGCCCTGGCGATCGCCCGGATGGTCGTGGCCTTGAAGTCATGCTTGAGGAACAGTTCGGCGGCGGCACCGATGATCCGATCCTCGGTCTTCTGGCGCTTTCCCGACCTCGATTGAACGTGTTCACTGACCATGCTCGAACCTTAAGCCCTTCCGTGTTCACTTTCCAGACCAAGTGTCGTGTTGTCTTCGGCAGGAAAGTTAATGTACCTTAACTTCATGAACGTCGATCCCTCAGCATCGGTGCGCACCCGCGAGCGTGGACTGAAGAAGCATGGCCGGAAGAAGATCTCCACTGCAGTCCTCCTCGGCCCTGCTTTCGTCGCGGCCATCGCGTATGTCGATCCGGGCAACGTCGCGGCCAACCTCACCGCCGGTGCGGAGTACGGGTACCTGCTCGTGTGGGTGCTCGTGGCAGCGAACCTCGTCGCCGTTCTCGTCCAATACCTGTCCTCGAAGCTCGGACTCGTCTCCGGGCAGTCGCTGTCGAGCCTCCTCGGTGATCGCCTTCGCAGGCGGTCTCGCCTCGCATACTGGGGGCAGGCCGAGATCGTCGCCATCGCCACCGATCTCGCCGAAGTCATCGGCGGGGCGATCGCACTGAAGATCCTCTTCGATCTGCCGCTCCTGCTCGGCGGGGTCATCGTCGGGGTGGTGTCGCTGTTCCTGCTGTCGATCCAATCCACCCGCGGTCAGCGTCCCTTCGAGTTCGTCATCATCGCCTTCCTGGTCATCATCGCCATCGGCTTTCTAGCAGGCCTGTTCGTCGGGGGTGTGAATTGGGGGCAAGCCGCAGGTGGAATCGTGCCACGGCTCGAGGGCACGAACTCCGTGGTCCTGGCCGCGAGCATGCTCGGCGCCACCGTCATGCCCCATGCGATCTACCTCCACTCGGCGCTCTCGGTCGACCGTCACCGGGACAATGCGACCACCTCGATCGGGCAGCTGCTGCGCGCCAGCCGCTGGGACGTCGTGCTCTCCCTCGTCATCGCCGGGTCCGTGAATATCGCCATGCTGCTGCTGGCCGCCGCGGCGCTGCGCGGGCAGACCGGCACCGACACCATCGAAGGAGCGCACGCGGTCGTCACGGCCAACCTCGGCGAGGTCGTCGGCCTCTTCTTCGGCATCGGACTGCTGGCCTCGGGGTTGGCCTCGAGCGCCGTCGGCTCCTATGCGGGCGCCTCGATCATGCAGGGTCTGCTGCGCGTGCACATTCCGATCGTGTGGCAGCGCGCGTTCACGATGATCCCGGCGCTCATCGTCCTCGCCATCGGCGTCGACCCGACCTGGGCGCTCGTGCTCAGCCAGGTCGTGCTCAGCCTCGGCATCCCATTTGCGATGATTCCCCTGGTCAGGCTCACGAGCAGCCGCCGGGTGATGGGCGAATTCGCGAACTCCCGGTGGATCACGGTCATCGCCGCGGCCGCCTCGGCGCTCATCATCGCCCTCAACGTCGTTCTCATCGTCCTGCTCGCCCTCGGTCTGGACTGACCGTCGCCGAGGCGGGTCGTCGGTCGGGGAAGAATCCCTGCGGTGATTCCCTGGGAAGCGGACATCGTCGGTCGGTTCAGTCGGGGGTGACGGTCACGCGTTCCCGGGCGGACTCAGCCCTGACGCAGGTCTATCGGCCGGACGAGGACGCGCGGGTCCGAGCGCACCCACCACGGCTTCGGTTCTCCGGCAGCGGCGGCCTCACGGCGTTCGGCGCGGGTGGCATAGCGGTAGGTGAAGACGCGGACGCGGACGAGCTCAGGCGCGGCACCGTCGAAGGGATCGGGGCCCATGAGGCGGCGGATCTGAGCATCGCCGGAGCCGATCGCGCGCAGCAGCTCGGCGAACCACGTTTGCCGGTAGTCACCGAGAGCGGCGAACCACATGAGCCAATCGAGGCGCAGATGATAGGGCGCGACGACCGGCCCGCGACGAAGAACGTCACCGGGCTTGCCTTTGAACCGATACTCGCGCCAGCGCTCGCCGTCCCACCCTTCGATGATGATCTCGTTGCGGGTCTCGGTCATCGATCCGAAAGCGCCATAGGCATTGCCGAGCCCGAGCCGATTGAAGCTCGCGTTCATCAGCTGACCAGAAGAGAAGAGATTGCGCAGCGCCGGCACGTTCAGCCAGGCCTGCCACGCGACGAACACGAGGACGATGATCAGCCACCACACGGGCATCGGCTGAGAGGGATCGGCGCCCACCGACGAACCGGCCGCCTCGGTGGTGGGATCGGTGAATATTCCGACGACGGAATTCCATCCCCAGTCTGGGAACGGGCCGCCGACGATCCAGCGGAAGAACGTATCGCTGATGCCCGAGCAGGCGAGCAGGATCGTTGCCCAGTTCAGCCACGCATAGTTGCCGCTGATGACGAGCGCGAGTTGGGTGATGATGATGGCCACGGCGGCGAACGACGCGATCGGCTGGGGCATGAACAGAAGCCACGGCGCGGCGAGCTGGACGATATGGCTGCCCAGGGTCTCGCCCTTGTGCCACCAGCCGGGCATGAGGTGCGCGCGGCGGGAGAGCGGGTTCGGCATCGGCTGGGTCTGATGGTGGTAGTCCATGGCGGTGAGGTCGCGCCAGGCTGAGTCCCCGCGCATCTTGATCATTCCGGCTCCGAATTCGACGCGGATGACGAACCAGCGCAGCAGCAGGATCATCGCCCACGTCGGGGCCACCTCGTGGGAGCCGAGGAAGCCGACGAGGAATCCGGCCTCGAGCAGCAGCGATTCCCAGCCGAAGCCGTAGAAGCGCTGCCCGATCGACACGATCGAGAAGTACAGCGCCCACATGCCTAAGAACACCGGGATCGGCACCCATGCGGGACCGGCCTGGGGCAGCCCGATGATCGCCGAGGCGGCCAGAACCATTCCGGCCACGCAGACCAAGCGCAGCCGTCGGTCCGAATACACAAACCGCTTCCAGCGGAAGATCGTCGGCGCCTGTCGGGCCGAGGTCAGAGCGATGAATCGTGGAGCAGGGGTGAGTCCCCGTTCGCCCAGCAGTGCCGGGAACTGGTTGAACGCGGAAGCGAAGGCGATGAGGAAGAGCAGCGCGATACCGCGTTGGATGATCTCGCGGGAGATCGTGTAGTCGCCAGCGGTGAGCAGAGCGACCACCTGGCTGAGGTCCATGGCTTAAGTATCCTCCTCCTGCGGAAGATGTCCGGTCGTGGCCAGAGAGGTCAGTGCTTCGGCGAACTTGTCTGCGGCCGTCGGGTCTCCGCCGACGAGCTCCATGTCAGGGCGGCCTCTGAAATGCACCGAGGTGGTGTGCCCGGCCGGCCGGAACTCAGTGCTGGCGCCGCGCAGCTGTCCGGGGTGAGCCTGGTCGAGAATGCGTGTTTGTCCCGGTCGGGCGGATCCGGCTCCGGGGCCGGCAGGTGCGGCCAGGAGGAGTCGCTGGTTCGTGGCGGCGAGAATCTGTCCGGCCGGGTTCTCTCTGTCGGCGAAGTGGAGCATGAGGTTCTCGCCCGGGGCGAGCGTCATCAGCAGAGACTGCATTCGAGCCTCGTGGGCCGCATCGATCCGGCTGGTGACGAGCGCTCGGGCAACGGCGAACAGGCGGGCCGGGATGAGGGCGACCGTGGTGATGAGGCGATCGAGGCGAAGACGGCGAACCCGATCCCGAACACGAGCGCACTGCTTCGGGAGTGTCTGTCCCTATTCATACCTCTATCCTGGCAGGAACGCAGCGAGCATGGGGCGCGAAGATGTTTCGGATCCGTTGCGTCGGAATGAATGCAGAAGGAGCGGTGACCGTATCGGTCACCGCTCCTTCTGCGCCCACCCCGTCACCGAGGCGGTTGTGCACGGGTGGGCACGGCCGCCTCGGCGCGGGGCATGGTTCAGTGCTTCGGCTCTTCGAGCTCCTCGACCTCACCCGCCGAGGTGGGCACCGCCGGAATCGAATCCGTGGTCGGCGGTGTGGGAGGGGTGACGACCGACTGGTAGGAGTGCTCGTGCGAATAGGCGAGGAACGACAGGTGGTTCTCGTACCGGTCGAGCACGTCGTCGATGATCTGCTGCGAGCTCAAGCCCATGAGGTCGTAGCCTTCCGAACCGGTCTGCGTGAAGACCTCGATGCGCAGGTATTTGTCGTCGCCGCGCGGGGCGTTGCGGGCACCGAACGACGGCACATTCGCTTCGACGGCCGCAGCCTCATAGTGGAAGTCGCGCTGCTCGCCCATGTCGACATTGAGCGTGTTCGTCGTGATGCCGGTGTCCTCGTCGAGGGTCTGGAGGTGCTCGACGGTGTAGCCGAGTTCGCGGAACTCCGTGGCCACGGCATCCAGGGACGGTCCGACCACCTCGGCGACGAAGCGTTCGACGGACTTCTTCGTCGGATAGGACCGCAGAGTCGCCAAACGCTGACGCCAGGTCTTCTCCGGGGCACGCCCGCCGTGAGCGGCAGTGGCGCGGCGACGACGGATCCGTCCCTCACGCTCGGCGCGCTCCATGCGCAGCACCTTCGAGAACGAGGCCATGACCAGGTAGGCGATGATCGTCACCGGCAGAGCGAAGATCAGGGTCGCGTACTCCATCGTCGTCACACCGCCGGCGACGAGCATGGCGATCGTGAGCACTGCGGTCACCAGCGCCCAGAAGATGCGCAGCCACTTCTTGCCGTCCTCTTCCGGATTGGGGATCGAGGAGGAGAAGTTCGACATCACCATGGCACCGGAGTTCGCGCTCGTGAGGTAGAACAGCAGACCCGACAGCGTGGCCAGCCCGATGAGGAACGTCGCCCCCGGGAACATCTCGAGCAGGTCGTACCAGCCCTGTTCCGGGGAGGCGATGGCTGTCTGTGCGAACTCGTCGTTGCCGTTGAACACCTCGGACAGGGCGGAGTTGCCGAAGATCGTGACGATGATGAAGTCACAGAGGACGGGCGCGGTGATCGCGGCGATGACGAACTCACGCAGGGTGCGGCCGCGGGAGATGCGCGCCAGGAACAGACCGACGAACGGACCCCAGGCGAGCCAGAAGGCCCAGAAGAACAGGGTCCAGCCGCCCATCCACTCGGAACCGCCGTCGACGTAGGCGAACGTCGACAGAGTGCGTTCGGGAAGGGTGAAGATGAACCGGCCGATGTTCTCGACCATGGCGTTGAGCAGGAAGGCCGTCTTGCCGGTGACGAGGATGTAGAGCATCATCGCCGCGCACGACCAGAGGTTGAGCTCCGAGACGAGTCGGATGCCCTTGTCCACGCCCGAGGTGCAGGCGGCGACAGTCATGACCACGGCCACGATGACCAGCGCGATCTGCAGGGCCAGGCCCTGTTCGAGGCCGAAGAGGGTGGCGAATCCGACGTTGAGCAGGACGACGCCGATGCCCATCGAGGTGGCCACTCCGAAGACGGTGCCGACGAGGGCGAAGATGTCGATGACGTCACCGGTGGTTCCGCGCACGCGCTTGCCCAGCAGCGGGTAGAGGACCGCGCGGATCGACAGGGGCATGCCCCAGCGGTAGGCGAAGTACCCCATCGCCATGCCCAGCAGCGAATACATCGACCAACCGGCGATGCCGTAGTGGAACATCGTCCACACCACGGCATCCTGGGCGGCCGCCGCCGATTCGGGCGAGGCGTTGACGGGGTTGAGGTACTGGGTGATCGGTCCGGTCACCGAGTAGAAGAGCATGTCGATGCCCACGCCCGCGGCGAAGAGCATGGCGACCCAGGTGAAGAGGTTGTACTGCGGGCGGGAGTGGTCGGGGCCCAGGCGGACCGAACCTTCCTTCGACAGTGCGACCCAGAGGACGAAGCCGATGACCGCGGTGACGGTGACGACATAGAACCAGCCGAGGTTCTCCGCGATCCAGTCGACAACGGTCTTCATCGTCGACTGCGCCGCAGCCGGCATGGCCATCGCCCACACGGAGAACGCGAGGATGATGAGGGAGGCGACGATGAAGACTCGCCAGTTGACCCGGGAGCCGCGTTCGTCGGAGAGCTCCTCAGGGCCTTTGCTCATCTCCGTGCTGTCGATCGGAGCGCGCTTCTCGGGGTCGATGTCCCTGCCGGTTCTTCTCGCCCGGTCGGTGCCGCCGAATCGCTCACGTTCGACGACTGGGCGCTTCAACTTCTCTTCGTTCGGATCCTGCACGCATCGACCTCCGGTAGACGAAAAGGGACTGGGCCCGAAAATGGGCCCGATCCATTCTACGAGTGGAGGTTTCTCACAAATTCAGCACCCCCTCTTCTCAGGAAGCAGACCAAGGGGCAGGGATACCAGGATCAGGCCCGTGAGCGGGCGGGGAACGGGGCTGCTCAGGTTCGGGAGACGGCGCTCAAGTCCGTGAGCGGGCGGCCACCTCGGTGAAGGTGTCGACGAAGCGCTGCGCCTCGGCGGGGGTGGTCTCCTCCAACCGCATCGACGATCCGACGTGCAGCTCGACGGTCACGGTCGCCCGTCCACGGGATTCTTCGGCACGGACGTCAGCTGCCTGCCGAGGCGTCGCTTCCGAGAGTTGGGCGATGGAACCCTGAGCGTCGGTGCGCACCCGCATGATCCGCACGTTGGTGAGGATGAGCAGATCGGCGTCGAACGGCGGCAGGCTCCGCAGCCGCGCGTATTCGATCTCGCAGGGGCGGAACAGGCCGCGTGCATTGAACCGCTCTGATCGTAGTCGCGGGCTGTCCGGGGCGGTGGACCCCCGCTGGGCTGCTGGGCGAGACTCCGTTCTGCGGGTCCTCGCCCAGCGGCGGAACGCACGGAACGGGAACCAGCCGCCCTCTGCGAGTGAGGGGCCGTCGGGGACGGCGGGGCGCACCGACTCCGGTCGGTCGGCGTCGTCGGCTGGGTGAACCGAGTCGGAGGGGACGGAATGGGAGGTCATGAATGTGATTCTGGCAGGGCCGCCTCGGCGATGGGGTGGGTCGGTCGTAATCGTTTGGGAACATCTGTGCCCGATCGCTCACTTCGGGTGAAGTGCCGGAGCCGGTGCGACGCGTCCATGGAATACTGGGCGCATGCGTGCAGGTGAAGTCTCCGAGGTCAGTCAGGACTACCTCAAGGCCATCTGGTCGGCCCAGGAATGGGGCGGGGACCCGATGACGGCCACCGAGCTTGCGAACCGATTCGGAACGACGAAGGCCAATGTCACCGAGGTGCTCAAACGACTCGACGAACTCGGTCTCATCACTCGCGTGCCCTACCGTCCGCCCGTGCTCACCGAGCAGGGCGAGGCGATCGCCCTGTCGATGGTGCGCAGGCACCGGCTCATCGAGACGTTCCTCGTGAAGTCGCTCGGGTACGGCTGGGACGAGGTCCACGACGAGGCCGAGATCCTCGAGCATGCCGCCTCGGATCGGCTCATCGACCGCATCGACGCATTCCTCGGCCACCCGACGTCTGACCCGCACGGCGACCCTATCCCGGGTGCCGATGGTGCCGTCGATTCCCATACTCCGACCCTCCTCGCCGAGGCGGCTGCCGGGTCCTATGCGGTGCTGAGGGTCTCCGACGCCGATCCTGTTGTTCTCGGCAAGCTCGCCGAGGCGGGTGTGCTTCCCGATGTCGCGCTCGACGTCGTCGATCGCACCGATGACGCGGTAACCGTGGACATCGGCGGGAGGCGGGAGACGATCGCTGCCGCGCTCGCCGCGGCCGTGTATCTGGAGGCGGCCGCGGCGAGGTGACGGGCGGACCGGGGGTGACGGGCGGGACCGGGCTCTCGCCTTCGCTGTGCGGGGTCAGGCACTCTCGCCTTCGCCGCGCTGAGTCAGGCACTCTCGCCTTCGCCGCGTGTGCGCGGGCGGGGGAACTTCGGTTCGGCACGCAGCAGGGTCAGCGCTGTGGCTGCGTGGGCGTCGAAGCCTTCGGAGAGGAAGAGCTTCGGCCAGTCGCCCCAGAGCTCTGATTCATACGGGGTGCCGGGCAGGTAGGTTCCGTGCGTGTTGCGTCGATGCCACGGGTGGGACCGGAATGCCGTCTTGGGAATGGTTCGCAGCGTTTCGAACAGGGTCTGATAGAGCACCGGTGTGAAGCCATCACTGCGCGCGGCATCGGCCGTGCTCACCCAACCCGGTCCGGCAATCGGAATGCCCCGTTTGAGCGCCGAGCTCATCTGGGCTTTGATGCCGGCACGCTGCGGGTCGGGGGAGTGGTGGAGGAGCACCTTCGACCAGTGCAGGGCCTCGTCGGGGTCGAAACCCGGCCACTGTTCAGCGGCCCTGCGACGGTTCTCGGCGTCGTTGTGGGAATCGGCGGAGTCGTTGTCGAAGTCTGCGGACATGGCACACCGTCCTTCTCGGGCGCGCTTCGGCAGCGCTGACCCGGATCGAAGCTTGCCCAGGCTGGCTGCCCGGGCCCGTTCTTCCCCTGGGGCACCCGGTCGATGACGGGTTGCCGTGTGGCCGGCCAGGTACCGATGGCCACAACTCGCGAACGTGATTTCAGTGTAGCGGGGGAGTCTGACACAGGCAGCGGAGGCTGAGCCCGATCTGCGGCTGTGCAGGGTCTCCTCGGTCCTCACTGGCCGAAGAGCCACTGAGAGAGCTCACCGGTGAACGACATCGTCATCAACCAGGGAAAGCCGAAGATCACTGTGGCGAAGAGTACCGTGACCCCCAGCGACGACCAGGCGAAGCGGGTATCGAGTGCTTCGAACTCCGACGCTCGTGCGATGACGCGCTTCTTTGTCGTCGCACCGTGCTGAAATCCGAGATACGAACTCCACGCGAAGGCTGTCGATACTGCCGACCATGCCCAAATCAGTGCGAAGATCATCGCGCCGAGCGCAAATGTCCCGACCAGCGCCAACTGTGGTTCTGAGAAGAACATCTTGAACGCAGGAACAGTTGTTCGCGATCCGGCCCATGGGACGACGCCCGCGTCGAGTGCCGTCGGCTCGGTCAGTTCTTCCAGGTGGGTTCTCACATCGGCCATGGAGTATCCGCCCCATGTTCTGCCCAGCGCTGACCACGATGCCGCGAGCAGAAGCACGATGCCGCTGAGGATCCGTGCGCTGGCCGCCAGAGACTGGGCCGCGAAGAGTTCTGCCTTGTACGTGCGGTAGATGAGGACGACGAGGATCGCCGCCAGCGCAATGCTGACTCCGATGGCGAATCCGACGGCTGCCTCGTACCCACGGCTGTAGACCGCGGTGAGAGTGAACATGGCGAGACCGAGCACCACGGCCCACGGGCGATTGTCCGGGGCCGTCTGCGTCGTGCCGGTGGACGTCGCAGAGGACTGGATGTTCTGGTGGATCGTCTGGTGGGTCGTCAGAACCACATTGTGCTGTGTCGGATTGATCGGGCCGGTGCTGTTGGGGGCATAGACCTGCTGACCATTGCTGTTCCTCACCGAGGTCCGGCTGCTTCCCGTCCACAGTGAAGGGCGGGTCCCGATCGGGATGGCCGCGACGATGAGTGCGCCGAGGACTGCTGAAATGGTGCTGATGGCGATGTCCGACAGTGCGGTGAGCATATCGATCCCTTTCTTGTACTTGGCCGCCGACCGCCGGTGGCGGCCCTGTTCGCCGGCTGCGGATCAGTCGGTCGTCAGACTCCACTCGCCATCGGCGTTGACGGTGATGAACGATGGACCTGCCGACAAGGGGACAGTGCCTTCGTACGTGCCGATCTCGTTGATGAGCAGCCCCATGGAGAACTCGTCGGTATCTTCGTAGACGACGAAGTTCGAGTCGCCGTTATGGGTGGCTGTCAGCTGAGTCGGCGCTCCGGTGTAGAGGAACGTCGCGTCTCCTGAGCCGGTCGGTTCGAGTTCCGGTGCTGCGGAGATCGGTTCGATCGTGATGTCCCAATTGCCGTCGGACGTGATCTGGAGAGAAGAAGACTCTCCGAAGGAGTTGATTCCATAGGCCGTTGTGCCTTCGTAGGAACCGATTTCATTGACGAGGAGGTCTCCGGTCGACTGGTTGGAGTCGTCGAGGACGTCAAGGACGAAGTTGCCGCTGCCCGTATTGTTCGCAGTGACGAGCCCTGCGGTCGCGTCGGAAGGAAGCGTGATGATCGAGTCGCCGGTTCCGTTTTCGCTGACGGTGGTGAATGCTCCGTACTTATCGTCTGCCCAGGATGCGGCGTCGACTTCGTCTGCCGGGGACTCTGTCGTGGGCTCCTCGACCGCCGGCTCTGCGGTTTCAGGCGCCTCTTCCGCAGGTGACTCTTGCGCCGGCGTGTCCTTACTGGGCGACGTCTCCTCGGAACGCTGGTCTTCCGCGACGGCCGGCCCGGAGACGTCTTCGGCACCGCTGGATCCGGCAATGCTGCTCCCGACGATGCCGACTGCAACGAAGCCGGCAGTGACCGCGAACGCCACAGTGCGATGCTGCCGGTATCCTGCTAGGGGTCTCCTGGACTTGTCAGTCGCCTTGCCGGCGAGGACGACGATGACGTCGACCAGCCACCAGATGCCGAATCCCGCGAGCGTCACCAGTTTGAGAATGCCGGTGCCGACCTTGCCGAGGTAGAAGCGGTCGACTCCGAAGAAGCCGAGGAACCACGCAAAGAGCCAGGTCAGGACGAAGCTTTTGGCTGATTCCTGCGGCAGGTTGTTGTTCGAAGTGGCGAATCGGGTGGTCTGTTCGTGTGGGTTGTGGGACATGATTCTCCTTTGGTGTGTATAGCGGTGTGATGTGAATGGCGGTGATGGGCGGTTGGGGCGCCTCGGCTGGCCGTGCGCGATGCGCCGACCGGCGAGCGGCGTGCAGGCCACCGACCGGCGGCGGGCAGCGGGCAGTCAGGTGGACTGTTCGCGAAGGGTCACGAATCCGGGACGTACTCGAAGATCGCACCGAGTCCGTCATCGGGGTGGTAGTTCCACGACACTGAGAACGAGTCCCAATCCGCGGTCTGTGTTCCGTCGAGCGCCCGTGTCTGCCCCATCCGGGAGCTCACAGAGTCGGGCATGCCCAGTACGTCGCCGAGGCAGTACACGTCGGCAAGATCTGGGCCGAAGTACATCCCGGCACCGTCGAAGTCGACGCTCAACCTGTCGGCGCTGAGTGTCGCTCCGTCGACCGAGCCGAGCGAGCATGTCTCGTAGCCGTCGGCCATGAGTTCTGCCTGAGCCGCCTGAGCGTCGGCCTCGGCAAGAGAACTGACCCCGACGATTCCCCCGACCGTTCCCGCTCCGAGGAGCAGCCCGATCGCCAGACCGCCGAGCCCGAACCAGATGTGCTTGGTGGACCGCTGCGGTGTCAGAGGCGCTGGGGAGGATGGGGCGCTGTAGGGCTGTGGGTGTTGATGTCCGCCGTCATGGTGCGGAGGCGGATGTGGGAACGAGTTCATTCGGGGCCGTCCTATCGCTGGTCGGGGTGCATCGACCAGCATGGTTCGGCCGGTCGTTGAGAACTCAGTTCACGACATCCGGATGCACTGGAGCAACGAATACGCCGTTAAGTGGGGTTAACAGTGAATGCATATAAGAACTTGTGCAGAGTCGCCTAGGATCGAGGCACAACGGAAACCGCGAGTGCAACGGGAGGCACAGTGAGCGACGCAATGATGTCGATGCAGGACATTGCCGACTTGGCAGGTGTCTCCCGGCCGGCAGTGTCCCAATGGCGCAGACGCACCACGGTCAGAGGTCGCGAAATCCCCTTCCCGGAGGGGACCGAAGGCCCGGACGGGCGTGAACTCTTCCGTGCCGAGGCTGTCGTCGAATGGCTGCGGCACACGGGCCGCGGCAATAATGCGGAGTTCGTCGAAGATGCTCCGGCCGCCGGCATTCCCACTGGGGTGTCGATCGACCAGGCGCTGGTTCTTCTGTGTCTGAGGGACAATGCCGAGGACGATCTCAGCAACCTCGGTGAGTCGATGCTCGTCGAGATCGCCGCCTCCCTCGATCCTGCTGATCGATTTCTCCTCAGCGAGGTCATCGACACCGAGTTCGCTGCTGCCACGCTGGACTACGTCGACGACCTCTATGCCGCGTCGTTCGGTGCCGCCGATGCCCTGGACCGGTTGGAATCCGGGCGATTGAGCCGGAGCCAGGAACGACGAGGTTTCGATGCCGGACTCGTGGATGTCATCGCCTCCGTCGTCGAGGGAGTCGCCGCTGACGGCGAGTCTGCCTCCGATGAGCTGGGATCCTCGGCGGCGGGGGAACTCGTTCTCGAGTGTGAGGACGTTGACCTCCTCGCTGTGGCGGAGACGGTGGACGGTTTGGCCTCGCACGTGACCACCGACTCTCCCCACATCCGTGACCTGCGACGGAGGGCGCTCCTGCGCGGGTGGCTGGCCCTCGACGCCGAACGACCGACGGTGTCAGTCGTCGCCGTCTACGGTCTGGAGAGCACAGAGGTGCTCGAAAGACTCGATCGGGTGATCCTCGATCTCAACCCCAATGAGTACGCGATCGTGGCCGGTCCTGCCGACCTGCTCTGCGGGAGACTCGACGGTTTCGCGGAACAGCGCCGTTCGGAATCACTGCGAAGCAGCCGTTCTGCGAACCACGGACCTCTCGTCTGTGCGCTGCGTCTGCCTCGCGGTCTGTGGAAACACGCTCCGCGACAGAGCAGCGGACTGTGGCTGCTCAAAGGAGGTGCCACTCTCGACCACCCATGGGTGGCCGATCTCAGCGAGGTCTCGGTCGACCGGTCTGATCTGTCGGCCGATGTGGCTGGAGCCCTGGCTGCCGGAACCGTGCCGAACGAGCTGCCGGCTCGCGCGTTCCGATATGTCAGGTCGCGTGATCTTCGGTCGATCCTCGGCGGCGAGGCCGTTGTTCCGCCCGGCACCCGAGCGGTGAGCTTCGCAACCGGGCGGCAGGACTTCATCGACGACGTGCGCGCCGCTTCGATCGAAACCGCCGAGGCGACCGAGGTCTTCGACATCTATGTCACCGACCGCCCAGCCTCGCTGGTGGTGGGATCGACTTCGCTCGGAACGATGATCGACAACGGGACGGTCACCCGTCACAGCGGCAGTCGGATCGACGAATCGCTGGCGGAGGACGCTGGTGCGGTGCCGGTCGTCGATGCCAGGGGCGGTGGCGAAGTGTTCCGAGTTGATGCCTTCGTCGCCGAAAGCTCGCTGCGTCGCAGCATGAGGACCCGACCGGGAGACGTCGTCTTCTGCTCGAATCCGCCGGCAGCGTGGGTTGATGACCGGGGCGGGGCGCTGGTGGTCTCGCCGAACAAGATCTTGCGCAGGGCCGGTGGCGCCCCGATCGGTCCGCACACCTTGGCCGCGGTCATCAACGATGCGCAGTCGAAGGAGTACGCGAACTGGCAGATTCCCCGCATTCCTGCCGACCAGGTCGACGTGGTCGAGGACGCGATGCGGAGATTGGCCGGATATCGACAACAATTGCAGGTGAAGGAACGTGCCGCGAAGACGCTGGGGCATTCGCTCTTGAGTGGTGTCGCGGCCGGGACGATGGAACTGATGGGCAGCAGCCTCGAGCCGCAGCCATCACAAGGAAGGTGACATGGCCACGAAGAAGAACGCCGTCGAACAGCCGACGACGATGAGCGAACTCAAAGCGACTCTGTGGAAGGCGGCTGACCGCCTCCGGGGCTCGCTGAGCGCGAGTCAATACAAGGACGTGATCCTCGGTCTCGTCTTCCTCAAATACGTCTCGGACGCGTTCGAGGAGGAACAGACGGTGCTGCGGTCCGACTATGAAGAGCAAGGCATCGACGAGGAGGACATCGCTGAGCTGCTCCAGGACCCGGACACCTACGTCGGTGAGGGCATCTTCCTTGTTCCCTCTGCCGCGCGGTGGGATTTCCTGGCTGAGAATGCCAAAGGCCAGGCGCCCTCGGGGGCCGAAGCCGGCAGGACCATCGGTGCTCTCATCGACGAGGCGATGGATCAGCTGATGAAGGCCAACCCGTCCCTGCGGGGAACCTTGCCGCGCCTGTACAACAAGGACAATCTCGATCAGCGTCGTCTGGGTGAGCTCGTCGATCTCTTCAGCAGCACGCGCTTCTCCCGGCAGGGAGAGTTCCGTGCGCGTGACCTCATGGGGGAGGTCTATGAATACTTCCTCGGCGAGTTCGCCCGCGCGGAGGGCAAGCGGGGCGGCGAGTTCTTCACCCCGCGACCTGTGGTGCGCACGATGGTCGAGATCCTCGAACCGTTCAAGGGGCGGGTCTACGATCCGTGCTGCGGCTCGGGCGGCATGTTCGTCCAGTCGGAGAAATTCATCGAAGACCACAACGGCGACCCCAGGGACATCGCGGTCTACGGCCAGGAGTCGATCGAGGAGACCTGGCGGATGGCGAAGATGAACCTCGCCATCAACGGGATCGAGGTCCAGGGTCTCGGCGAGAAGTGGGGAGACACCTTCGCTCGCGACATCCACGCGGATACCCCGATGGACTATGTCCTGGCCAATCCGCCGTTCAACCTCAAAGTGTGGGCACGCAGTGAGGAGGACCCGCGGTGGACTTTCGGTGTCCCGCCGGAGAAGAACGCGAACTACGGTTGGATCCAACACATCCTGTCCAAGCTCACCGACGAGGGCAAGGCCGGCGTGGTCATGGCGAACGGGTCGATGACGTCGAACACCGGCGGTGAGGGCGATATCCGTGCTCGGATCGTCGAGGCGGATCTGGTCTCGTGCATGCTTGCGCTGCCGACGCAGCTGTTCCGCTCGACCGGTATTCCTGTGTGCGTGTGGTTCTTCGCGAAGAAGAAGGGGGCCCGGGCCGGCGAGGTGCTCTTCATCGATGCCCGGGATATGGGGCACATGATCTCCCGTGCAGAGCGTTCGCTGTCCGATGAGGACATCGCCGAGATCGCCGGAACCTATCATGCGTGGATCGGCTCTGAATCCGCCGAGGCGGCCGGACGAGAGTACGAAGATGTGCCCGGATTCTGTCGGACAGTGCCGTTGGCCGAGATCAAGGAAGCCGGATACGCGCTGACCCCGGGCCGTTATGTCGGGTCCGCGCCCGAGCCTGAGGATTTGGAGCCGATCGACGAGAAGATCGCGAGGCTCAAGGGGGAGCTGATCGACGCTTTCGATGAGTCGGCCCGTCTGGAAAAGGTCGTCCGCGAGCAGTTGGAGCGTTTGGGATGAGTTGGCTAACTCGAAACTTATCGGAGCTTGTGACCCTTCAGCGTGGACACGATTTGCCGGAAAGCCATCGTGCGGCCGATGGGCAAATTCCCGTAGTTGGTTCGTCCGGAATTACAGGCGTTCATGATGTTGCTCGATACCCAGGGCCTGGCGTGGCTATTGGCCGAAGTGGAGCATCAATCGGCGTAGCCACCTACGTTAAAGAACCGTATTGGCCGCTGAACACCTGCCTGTTCGTCACCGATTTCAAGGGCAACGACCCACGGTGGGTGTATTGGATGTTGAAGGGAATCGATTTCGTCGGTTTCAACTCCGGAAGTGCCCAGCCGTCATTGAACCGCAACTACTTGGCCGGGATACCTGTCTACGTTCCACCACGTGACGTGCAGGCGGCGATCGCTGAAGTCCTCGGCGCCCTCGACGACAAAATCGCCGCCAATGAAAATTTGCTTTCCTCGATGCAGTCAACAATGAAGGCAATCGCCAGCACGAGTTCTGCAATAGTTCGCGTTGGTGATATTTCGATACGCGGATCGAAGAGTGTAAATCCTCGGACTGTGGACGGTGAAGTTGAGCATTTCAGTCTGCCTGCGTTTGACTCTGGTGAAGCTCCCGAAAACGTAGTTGCATCTAGCATCAAGAGCAACAAATTTGCGATTGAATCGGCGTGTGTACTGGTGTCAAAGCTTAATCCGAGAATTCCGCGCATTTGGAACCTTCCGAAGTTGTCCGACCAGGTAGCGCTTGCGTCTACGGAGTTCGTGGTCCTCGTTCCTCAGGGCTTGAACACCTCGACTCTCTGGGCGGCCCTGAATACTCCCGCCTTTTTCGATGAAATGAGAGGGAAGGTCGCGGGGACGTCAGGTAGCCATCAGCGTGTGAAGCCTCAGGACATTCTCGACGCAAAGATTCCCGATCCTCGTGCGCTCGACCCATTGGGTCGCGACATGATCGATAATTTGGGTCTGACCGAAATCTGCGTCCGGGCAGTGAACCGCCAGCTCGCCCGAACCCGCGACGAGCTGCTCCCGCTGCTGATGAACGGAAAGATCACGGTCAAGGATGCGGAGGCGGTAGTGAGCGACGCGGTCTGAGCCAGTCGAACCTGCATTCGTCTGAACAGCCGGCTTCGGAGCCGGCAGCGCCCACTTGGACAGCTACTTCGACAACTCTTTCACTGAAATGAAAAGGTGGTAAGGTTCCTGAAAAGGAGGGAAGGTCGGTGAAAAGGTGCAAGACGCTGAACTGACTGCAGCCGTGCATCGCCTCCGGACGCTCGGGGTCGAGCCGGCCGATGTCGAGGTCAAGGCCTCGGTTGGAAAGCTTCCGAAGACGGTTCCGGAGACCTTGAGCGCTTTTGCCAACGGTCAGGGCGGAACTGTCCTGCTCGGCATCGACGAATCGGCCGACTTCACCGCAGCTGACGGCTTCGACGCCGCTGCGATACGTGATGCTCTCGCCGGTGCGTGCGCTGACAAACTGACACCTCCGATTCGCGATGAAGTCGAAGTCCTCGAATTCGAGGGCTCCGCCATTGTCCGCATTGTTGTTTCTGAAGCACTGCCCAAGGACAAACCGTGCCACCTCACAGACCGTGGCGCGCACCAGGGCTCTTTCATCCGCAGCGGAGACGGTGATCGGAAGCTGACCGGCTATGAGGTCACCCAGCTGCTCACGAATTCGATTCAGCAGACTCACGACCGCGAACCGGTCGCGGAGGCAAGCAGAGAGCACCTTGATGACGAGCTCTGCACCGAACTCGTCAAGAGGGCTACAGAGCGCACTCCGCGCGCGTTCAAAGGCCAGAATGAGGACGAAGTGCTGACAGGACTGGGGGTTCTCACGTCCGCCGGCGGAGAGACTCGCCCCACCTTGGCAGGACTGCTGACCGTCGGAAAATACCCTCAGCAGTTCTTCCCTCAGCTGTTCATCTCGTTCGTAGTCTTTCCTGGACGTGATCGAGCGAGCCTGGGACCGTCCGGGGAACGCTTCTATGACAACCTCAGCCTGGACGGTCCGATTCCCGATCAGCTTGACGCGGCTATAGACGCAATGCGCAAACACATGAGCCGAGCCGCGATCATTCACGGAATCGGACGCGAAGACCGCTATGATTACCCGATCGAAGCTCTGCGAGAGGTCTTCGCCAATGCCCTGCTTCATCGCGACTACAGTCCAGAATCCCGGGGGACCCAGATTCAGATCGAGCTGTTCCCGGATCGATTGGAAGTGCGGAGCCCCGGAGGACTGTACGGGGAAGTGGCGGCAGAATCGCTGGGCACTGACGAAGGCGGCTCGACTTCCCGCAATGCCACTTTGGCGAAGCTCCTCTCCGATATGCCTGTGATCGGGAAGAAGGAGACCATCGTTGAAAACCGCGGAACCGGTCTGCTCAGAGTGACAGCGGCACTCAGAGCGGTCGGAATGTCTCCGCCCGAGTTCGACGTTTCACCAGGTCACCTCACAGTGACGATGCAGAGGACGGCACTGTTGTCGACACAGACGATGGACCGGATCAACCGACTGGGTCTTGCCGGGCTGTCGGACACTCATCATCTGGCGATCGCGATGATGATCAATGCCGGACGAACAAACGTCGCCATGCTCAAAGGCTGGAGCGTGCCCGGTGACGAGGCCCGAGCCGTCCTCAAAGACCTTGTTGATCGACGAATAGCCGAAATCAAGGGCGGCAGACGATACGCCAGCTACCACCTTGTGCCCGGCGAACCGACCACGGCTGCTGCGATACCTTCAGAAACGCAGTCTCGTCAGCCCGGGATCGAAGGGCAACTCGATGCCGTGGTGCAGGCACTTGGTGCAGGCCATGCGCTGACAAGTGAGATCGCATCGCAATTGGGCTTGAGTCACACCACTGTATGGCGTCGGCTGAGAACCCTGATGGAACGAGGGATCGTCGAACGGGTCGGCACGCAGTCGAGTTCCAAACAGAGTTATCGCCTCATCGCCAGAAACGAGGAAGTATGATCCCCGAATCCGAATGGGAGACCTTTCACATCGACCGCCTCGTCGAGAACGGGTGGGAGCACGTACCCGGCCCGGACATCGCCCCCGGACAGACCGATGGGCGAACGGAATGGGACAGCCTCGTCCTCAAATCTCGGGCAGCTCAGGCCCTGCGCACGCTCAACCCGGGCGTTCCTCCGCGCTACCTCGACGAAGCGTTGGGGGAGATCCTCGCGGCCGCCTCGGCGGATCCGGTTGCGGAGAACTTCAGGTTCCACGGTTACCTGACCCATGGCTATCGCGGCATCTCCTACATCGATGCCGACGGAACCGAACAGAACCCGACGATCCGCCTCTTCAGCCACCGTCCCGAGGACAACTCCTACCTGGCGATCAACCAGGTGACGATCCGCAACCGTGAGATCGAACGACGCTTCGACATCGTTCTCTACGTCAACGGGTTTCCGCTGGTGATCATGGAGATCAAACGGGCCGGCGACGCGAACACAGATGAACGAGAGGCCTACGCGCAACTGCAGACGTACCTGCGGGAATTCCCCGACGCTTTCTCCTGCTGCGCCCTCACCGTCGTCAGCGACGGAGTGAACGCGAAATATGGGACCCCATTCACCCCCTTCAACCACTACTCACCATGGAATGTCGACGACGACGGCGCGGTGGTTGCACTCGGCCGCGACCACACGGATACGGGAGCGAGCCTCGGCAGCGAAGTGCTCATCGACGGGGTGTTCAATCAGGAGCGATTCGGACAGATCATCCGCAACTTCGTGGCCTTCGACGAAGGCGCGGACGGTCTGGCCAAACGGGTCGCCAAACCGCACCAGTACTTCGCGGTCACCAAGGCGGTCGGCACTACCGTCGAAGCGGTGCGCAGCGACGGTCGTGCGGGGGTCGTGTGGCATACGCAGGGATCGGGCAAGTCCATGGAGATGGAACTGTACGCCCATCTCGTCGCGATCCGACCCGAACTGAAGAATCCGACGATCGTCGTCGTCACGGACCGAACCGAACTCGACTCCCAGCTGTTCGAAACCTTCGACCGCTCCCAACTTCTAGCCGAAAATCCGGTCAAGATCTCCTCCCGGCGGGAACTCCGGGGGGCGCTGACCCATAAGGCCACGGGTGGGATCTATTTCAGCACGCTGCAGAAGTTCGGTCGCACCGACAGCGAACGCGCCGACGGGCTCGACCACCCGGAACTGAGCAATCGCCGGAACATCATCGTCATTGTCGATGAAGCACATCGGTCCCACTATGACGAGCTCGACGGCTTCGCCCGACACATTCGCGACGCCCTGCCCAGAGCCTCATTCATCGCATTCACCGGCACCCCGATCTCCTTCGCCGACCGCAACACCCAAGAGGTGTTCGGCGATGTCATCGACACCTATGACCTCTCCAGGGCCGTCAGCGACGGAGCCACGGTCCCGGTCGTCTACGAGCCGCGTCTGATCGAGATGGGACTGGGGCAGGAGGTCTCCGAAGACGACCTCAACACCTCGGCCGACGAGGCGACCGCGGGCCTCGACGATGTCGAACGCACCCGCGTGGAGCAGTCGGTCGCCGTGATCAACTCCGTCTACGGCAATCACGAACGGCTGCAGCTGCTGGCCGCCGATATCGTCGAGCACTGGGAGCAGCGCTCGGAATCGATGCGGCCATTCATCGCCGCACCCGGCAAGGCGATGATCGTCTGCGCCACGCGTGAGATCTGCGCCCGACTCTATGAAGAGATCATCGAATTGCGCCCGGACTGGCACAGCGACGACGTCGACGCCGGCAAGATCAAGGTCGTCTACTCATCGAATTCGTCGGATTCCGGACTCATCGCCAAGCATCGCCGGCGGCAGGGGCAGAACAAGACGATTCAGAAGCGCATCAAAGACGTCGATGACGAACTCGAACTCGTCATCGTCAAGGACATGATGCTCACCGGCTTCGACGCCCCACAGCTGCACACGCTGTATCTGGACAGGCCTCTGAAGAACGCGCTGCTCATGCAGACCCTGGCGAGAGTGAATCGCACCTATCGGGGCAAAGCCGACGGACTCATGGTCGCCTATGCTCCGATCGCGAACAACCTGCGCAACGCGCTGGCCGAATACACGGCGCGTGATCAGGAGACAGAGCCGATGGGGCGCAAATTCGACGATGCCGTGCGAGTCGTTCACGAGTTCCTCGACGCCTTGGACACGTTGTGCGCCGGATACGACTGGCGGGCGAAACTCGACGGACAGCCCGGCAGTCACATCAAGGCTGCTCTAGGGTTGACGAACTATCTGCGCGACCCCGCGCATGCGGATGTGACGCTGGCACAACAGCCTCGAGGGCTCGGCGACGACGGCACCGAGAACTCTTCGGACACGGATGCAGCTGAGGACTCGGGACTGGCTGACAACTATCGGCGCCTGTCAGGAAGTCTGGCACGAGCATGGGCACTGGCCCGAGGTTCCGATGAACTCAAAGACAGGCGTGCGGATGCGCAGTTCTACGAAGAGGTGCGCGTGTGGATGGCGAAGTTCGACGCTCAGGAGCGGCAGGCCTCGGGACGCCCGGTATCCGAGGACGTCGAGCTGATGCTCGCGGGCCTGCTGGAGGAGTCGACCCATGCTGGGGAGATCGTCGACATCTATGAGGCCGCTGGGCTCGCGAAACCGTCGCTGCAGGACCTGACCCCGGATCTCACCCACCAAGCCCAGAAGTCACCGACTCCCCATCTGGCCATCGAAGCACTCAGGGATGTCCTCACCGACCGGGCGACGCAGCTGACGAAGAGCAACCTCGTGCGGCAGAAGGCGTTCGCCGAGCGGATCCGAGAGCTGATGAACAGGTACACCAATCAGCAGCTGACCTCGGCCGAGGTGATCGCAGAGCTCGTGGAGCTCGCGCGCGAGGTGGCCGACGAAGGCAACCGTGGTCAGCATTTCGATCCGCCTCTGGACTGGAAGGAACTGGCCTTCTATGATGCGGTGGCGGAGAACGAATCAGCAGTGCAGAGCCAGGGGGCGGACACACTGGCGCAGATCGCCCGGGAACTCGTCGGCATCATGCAACGTGATGTCAAGACCGACTGGACTGTGCGCGACGACGTTCGCGCCAAGCTGCGGACATCTGTGAAACTGCTGCTCATCCGGCACAAGTACCCGCCGGATCGGCGCAAAGAGGCGATCCAGCTGGTCATCGATCAGATGGAGGAGCTGGCGAAGGTGCAGGCGGCATGAGATGGGCGGGCGTTGGCCTGATCGGCCCAGGGGTCAGGTGTCCTTCACGAGGGTAAGTTCCGGGCGACCGACTGGCACGCTTTGCTGTCCTCCCGATACCGGGACCGGCACCTGCGCAAAGGTCAGTTCATGCACCAGCGGCAGTCGGATCCCAAGCGCATCCGACAGCTGATTCTCAAGGTTGCCCTTCTTGCGCAGGGACGGAAAGACGACGTCGAAGACACGTGAACGCTCGCGGGGCATGCCTTCGGGCTCATCTGCTCTGTATCCGCGTTTGGTCAATTCGGCGCAGTTCTTTCTGTAGGCCCACTCCGTTGCGCGTCCCAGTGTGTGGAGCCGTTTCGCCATCGCCATTGCCGATACGTGGAAGCTCCTCTTCAAGTTGAGGATCTCCGGCACCGCAGGTTCCTTGCTGCTTCGCGGCAGCACCGCTTCGGCGGGCATGAGGAACTCCGCTGCGAATCTGTCCGCCTGCCGCTCCAGGTCAGTGTCGGCAGATGACCGAGCGTCGCTGGTCAGCGGTTGGTGGGCATGCATCACCAGATGCCCGAGCTCGTGCGCCAGATCGAAGCGAGACCTCTCCGCAGTCTTCGCCGTCGACAGAAAGGCATAAGCCTGCCGATTGCGGATGAAGCTGAAAGCGTCGACCGTTCGAGACTGCACCGGCAAGGACATGACACGCACTCCGTGGGACTCCGCGAGCTGAATCAGATTCGGCAGGGGTTCAGTGCCTCGACCCCAGGCCGCACGAAGTGTGCGAGCGGCCTGTTCCGGGGAAGTGAGATCGGCCTCGGGAAGATTCAGCCGCGGGAGCGTGAATCGGTCGGTGATGAAGCCGTAGAGGTCCGTGCCGATGGAGGCGCTGGCTCGCGCCGACGCCCGTTGCGCTGCCGTGGCTGATCGCAGCGAGCGGAAGAACCCGTCCTCGAAGGTAACTTCTGCGACGTCGGGAAGAACGAAGAACGACTCGCCCACAGCGAGGGCCTTCGCCAAAGCTTGGGCACGGGCGGCCGGAGCCCCATCGGATTCAAACGTCCGAACAGTACGTGAAGAGACACCGAGTTCAGCGGCGAGAGCCGCCTTTGTCAGACCGCGCAGTTCTCTGGCAAGGGTGATTCGGGCAGGGTTGAGCATGGACAAGTCAGCTTTCACGGAACGATCATGCCTCGCGGATGTCGAAGGGGACGTCTTCGACCGGAGTCTCGAGGGGCAGAGTCTCATCCAACGGCGTCTCCGTTGGGATGATGATCCTTTCCTGCCAGTGCGAGACGAAACCGTCGTCGGTCATATTCGGGTAGGACAGTTCGGCACGAACCCCGGTGCCAGGATCAGCCCGGTACAGCAGGATCCATGTCTTCGGGTCGAAAGCCAACCGGTTGACGGCGTCCTCGACTGCGGCATCTTCCACACTGTCGAGGGCGGGCTGGCCGACCACTTCGCGGGTGTGATTGCGCAGCACGGACTTGTCGACCGTGGGCCCTAGCGCGTGCGCATTGCTCGGCTCGCGGTTCGGATTGCCGGTGTTGTGGTTTCCCGATACGACCGCGATGGCAAGGCCCCCATCCGGTCGTACAATTCTGGGGGAGTTGTTCGGGTTCTGCACCCGCCATCCGTGTGCCGCCAGGCTTCGTCGCAGCTCCTGAACGGTGTGGTTCCATCGTTCGGTCCCTGAGGCGGTCACCGGGCTGAACTCGTCGGTCTGTCGATCAGCGAGGTCACCAGCACCGAGACAGGCGAGGATCGAGTCGAGGTCGATCTCGAGTTCGTTGAGTCTCTGCCGCGCATCGGCACCTTGCCAGATATTTCGGCCGCTGTCGTTCGTGGGCCAGAACCCTGCTTCAGCCATTTCCGAACCTCCCGTGTGCTCTTAATCCATACTCTCATAAAGGTGTTCAAAAGCGGAAGTGCTGGTGCCCGGCGAACTCACTGGTATGAGTCTCGCCGGGCACCAACTGCGCCTAGGGGGAGCTGCAGTCGTCGCTGAGGACGCTCCTCATCTCCGCGGCAGGTTCCACCGCGGCTGCGGCTGTTGCGGTTTCTGATGCTGATTCATGAAACCGCGTTCGGCCTGCAGACGGCCCTTATCATGGCTCTTCGCCTTCGGGTCGGTGCCCGGGATGGAAGCCTGCACCTTCTCGGTCGCCGGTTGGACGCCGACGATGGGCATTTCCCCGGTGATCAACGGTGTCTGCGGAGCCGCCTCGGTGATGGGGTTCTGTTTGGGTGCTTTGCTGTGTCGCATGGTCGATCCCTTCTTCGCATTCGTCTGATCTGTTTCGGCGGCCAGCTCGGTGAACAGTCCGGTCCACTGGTCGGGGGTGAGGTCTTTGGGCAAGGCGCCTCCTCTGATGTCGTTGCGGTCCATGGTCGATTGCAGGCTGCGGTGATCGGTGATGCTCATCTGCGAGAGGATTCCTTTCATCCCTCGCCCGCGACCGGTGAAGACCGCACGGACGAACTGTTGATATTCGGATCGAGCATTGTCAGGAATCGATCCGGTGGGGCAGCGATCGATGGTGAGGATGCCGCCATCGACGCTGGGTTTCGGGATGAACGCGTCGGCGGGGACGCGGGTGATGAGGCGGAAGTCGAACCATGGGGCCCATTGCGCGGTCATCACGGTCGATCCGCCGATTCCTGCGCGTTTGCGGGCGACCTCCCATTGCGTGAGCAGGATGGCCTGCTGCCACTGCTCGGAGCGCAGCAGCCTGCGGAGGACGGCAGTGGTGAGGTGGAACGGCAGATTGCCGACGATGACCGGCCGGTCGAGCCGAGTGGTCAGGATGTCGGCGTGCCGGACCTCGGCCCGCGGGTACGTGACTTCAAGGTGATCCAACCTCGTTTCGTCGAGTTCGACGAGCGTGAGCTCTCGCCCGAGCCGGTAGAGCTCGGCGGTGACTGCCCCATCGCCGGGGCCGATCTCCATGATCGGTCCGGAGGTGGAACGAGCCAAGCTCGCAATCGTTGAGATGGTGGTCGATGAGCGCAGAAAATTCTGGCCGAGTTCATGCCGTCCGCCGTGCTGTGACCGCGGGGCCGAACGCGAAAGGGACTGTCTGCGTGTCGAATGGTGTCGTGGTGTGCGGGATCGCAATGGGATGTGCTCCAAGAATCAGATGGAGGCACCCGAGGCAGCGCAATGGTGGTGAGTCAGATCGATCCGGAATGACCTGGTCGATCACTGATGATCGCAGTGGTCAGGGGATCGGAATGGGATCAGCCGATTGCCGCATCGCCCGGATGCCGAGGGCTCTCCGGGAGGACAACGCGCTTGCAGAGGTGATCAGGGTGACCGTCGTCGGTCAGCCGATCGCAGAAGAATCCGTCCGGCGCGCTGTCAGGCGCTGCGGAGACGAATGAAGAAGCAAGGCGCAGTCATTGCGCTGCTGTTCAATGTTCCCATGCCGAACAAGATAGCACAGGGAGTTTTGCCGAGACCATGGTTCGGACGAAAAACGCCCCGCCGACTTCGCGTGGAAGCCGGCGGGGCGAGGAGCGGATCCGTTCGACATGATGTCTCGAACGCGGTCCGGCGGACGCGTGCGAGCGTTCGTGTCAGTGGGTCAGCCCATCATGGTGCGCAGGGTGATGACGCCGATCGAACCGATGGCCGCGGCGGCCGGAAGGGTGATGATCCATGCCAGCGCGATCGGCTTCATGAGCTTCCAGTTCGCCGAACGGTTGACCAGACCGACGCCGATGATCGCACCGATGAGGATATGCGTCGACGACACCGGCAGACCACTCACCGAGGCGGCCATGACGATTCCCGCGGCAGCGAGCTCCGCGGCGAATCCGGAGGCCGGGTGGATCTCGGTGAGTTTCGTGCCGACGGTGGCGATGACCTTGCGGCCGATGAACCAGAGACCGACGATGAGTGCGATGCCGCAGGTGAGCATGGCCGCGAACGGCACGGTCGTCTCGCCGCTGATGCTGTCGGTGCGGAGCACATCGAGGACGGCGGCGAAGGGGCCGACGGCGTTGGCGATGTCGTTCGAGCCGTGGCTGAAGGCGAACGCGGAGGCCGTGAACACCTGCATCCAGGAGAACAGGATGTAGGTTGCGCGGGGAACCGTCTGCTTGCGCAGGGTCTTGGCGAAGACGAACACAGCCAGCCACACGGTCGCGCCGATCATCGCCATGATGAGCAGACCGCCGACGGTGGACACGCTCATGTCGAGGTTCTTCAGACCCTTGAACAGCAGCATCGCGGTGATGATGACCGCACCGACGGCGGCGATGACGGGAACCCACCGCTGCAGAGCCGAATGGGTGCCGATCGATCCTCCGTCGGTGGGGGCATCCTCGGTGGCGGCGTCGATCTGTGCGTCGACGGATCCCTCAGCTGCGGAGACCGGGGCGAGCATGTGCGGCTTGAGCGTGTGCGACAGTGATGTGCCGAGCACGTACTTCTTGATCAGCCCGTAGATGACGAACGCGGCGAGTCCGCCGAGGGCGGGGGAGAGCACCCAGGAGATCGCGATCTGACCGACCTCGGACCACTGCACCATGGCGAGTCCGCCGGTGCCGGTGACGAAGCCGATCGTCAGAGACGCGCCGATGATGCCGCCGATGATCGAGTGCGTCGTCGACACCGGCCAGCCCATCCGAGTCGCCACGAGCAGCCACACCGCGGCGCCGAGGAGGGCCGCCATCATGATGAACGCGAAGTCCATCGGATTGAACGCCACCCCGCTGAGGTCGACGATGCCGCTCTTGACCGTGTCAGTGACATTCCCGCCGGCCAGCAGGGCGCCGCTGACCTCGAAGATCGCGGCCACGAGCAGCGCCTGCTTCATCGTCAGGGTGCCGGCGCCGACCGAGGTGCCGAAGGCGTTGGCGACATCGTTGCCGCCGATGTTGAACGCCATGAAGGCGCCGAAGATGACCGTGGTGACGAGCACCATGCGGGGAGCGTCCCGGCCCACGAAGTCGAAGGACCACAGGGTGAAGGCGATGAGGGTGATCGCCAGCAGCCCACCGAAGGCCAGATGCCAGAGGCGGTCGTTGCTGCGGCCGACGGCCGGCGGCGGAGTGTGGCGCTCCGGGGCCAGAACCTGGGTCATTCGTTCTCCTAGCGGGATTCAGTCGATGAGGCAGTGTCTGTCTGCCTCCATGATTCGCAGGTCGAATGACCGCCAGGTTACGGCGAAAGTGAACGGACGGTGAACACCGCGTCCGAGACTCACGAAGTGCTCATGCACAGTCGGTAAGTTTTGCCGTGTGTTCACGTGATGTTCCAGGTCAGGTGCTATATCGGCGGGCCCTGTCGGAAGGTGGCACAGGGGTGTGCCGGGGACCAAGATTCGCTGTGTGACAATGACCACTGCAGCCCGAAACGCGGGTAAGACCGAGCCCGGATCCGCATCTGCGCGGACCCGGGCTCAAATGAAGTGGGAGAAGCTCGCCGAGGCGGCCGGAATCAGTCGATGATCTCCCCGCGGATGACATCGCCGTCGCCGTCGTCGGGACGATTGCGGTGCGGGTCGGTTCTCATCTGCCGGTCGACCCTGCGCAGGCGACGGCCGAGGGCGATGAGGGCGATGCCGACGAGGATGATGAACCCGGCGAGGGTGAAGATCAGCGCGGTCACTCCGGCGCCCGGTGCGAAGAGGAAGAAGCCGCCGAGGATGATGCCGAGGACGCCGATGACGGTGAGCGCCCACCAGGCCCTGACGCCCATCCGACGGATGAAGAAGGACATGGTGAGCGCGAGGAAGCTGAAGAAGATGATTGCGAATCCAGTCAGCACGGTGACCATGGAGGCGAACAGCATCGGGGTGAAGAAGATGAGCACACCGAGGAGGATGAGCAGGACCGCGCGTGTGACCATGCTGCCGGTGCGGCCTCCCGGCGGTGCGAAGACGAGGGAGGAGATGGCGATGACGGCGAGCCAGCAGGCGAAGATCCGCACGACCACCTCGGCGGAGGTGCCTGGCCAGACCATCATCAGCGCACCCATCACGAGGGCGATGACGCCGTTGACGATGACTGTTCTTCCAGTGCGCTTGAGGTCCATGCGCACAGCCTAGTCCTCGGGCTTGGACAGACGCTGAAGACGGCAGGCGAGGTCGGCGGGCAGGTTCAGGCGTGCCCGAAGTGCTCCTCCTGGTCGGCAGTGTCGGACCGTGCGGCCGAATCCGAGGTGGTCCGCTCCTGCTCCGGCATGTCCGAGGTGACGCGTTCCTGCTCGGGCATCAGCCCGGTGAGTTTGAGCGATTCGGACATGGCCTGGACGATGGCCTCGAGGTCGGCGGGGACGTTTGACTTCGTGTCCGATTCGGACTGGTCGGCCGCCTCGGCGGGGGTGTCCGTGGTGGGTGTGACTCCTGCTTCCGTGGTCGACTTCGCTCCCGCCTCGGTGGTGGGAGGAGCGGCAGGGGTGTTGTTCTCGAGGAAGCGCAGCAGCTCGACGGGGAAGGGCAGGACCAGGGTCGAGTTCCGTTCCGCGGCCACCTCGACGATGGTCTGGAGGAGGCGCAGCTGCAGGGCGGATGGGGTGTGGGCCATGGCCTCGGACGCCTGGGCGAGCTTGTTCGATGCCTGCAGCTCGCCGTCGGCGATGATGACGCGGGAGCGACGTTCGCGTTCGGCTTCGGCCTGGCGCGACATCGAGCGTTTCATCGTCTCCGGCAGGGCAACGTCCTTGATCTCGACGCGGTCGATGTGGACGCCCCAGTCGACGGCGGGGCTGTCGATCATGCTCGCCAGACCCTGATTGAGGCGTTCGCGGTTGGTGAGCAGATCGTCGAGTTCGCTCTGGCCGATGATCGAACGCAGCGAGGTCTGGGCGACCTGACCGACGGCGAGCTGATAGTCCTCGACGTCGATGACTGCCTTGCACGGGTCGACGACCTTGAAATAGGTGACGGCGTCGACGCGGACGGTGACGTTGTCGCGGGTGATGCCCTCCTGCGCGGGGATCGGCATGGTCACGATCTGGAGGTTGACCTTCTCGAGTTTGTCGACGAAGGGGACGATCGCGGTCATCCCGAGTGCGACAAGTGCGGCGAGGATACTGAGCGCCAACATGTCGAATCGCCTCCTTTGACGATTGACTGTCCACCCCATTTTACGCCTGCGCGGCGTGGAAAGACCGGGCTCGGAGGGAACGCGGAGGCGGGGTGCTCAGGCCTCGCGGGCGAGCAGTCGTTTGCCGGCCGGGTAGGCGTCGAGGGCGCGGGGCAGGCTGACGCGGCGGCCGGAGGCGAAGGTCGCGAGCACGTGTCCGGTGTCCGAACGCTCCTCGCCGATTCCGGCGGGTTCGAGGCCGATGCGACGCAGCGTCTGTTTGGCCACCGGCATGGGGGAGTCGAAGACGGTCAGCGCTCCGGCGCGAGCGGCCATGATCCGGTCGGCGACGAGTCCGTAGTGGGTGCAGCCGAGCACCACGGTCTCCATTCCGGGTCCCATCTGGGTGAAGGCATCCTCGATGGCGGTGTCGATCTTGTTCAGGTCGGCGGCGTTGATCGCCTCGGCCAAGCCGGGGCAGGCGACCTTGGCCACGTGCAGGTCGGCGGCGAAGGAGTCGATGAGGTTCTGCTGATACTCGCTGCCCGTGGTTGCTGGGGTCGCCCAGATCGCGAAGTCCTGCCCGGTGCCGGCGGCCATCTTCACCGCCGGCACGGTGCCGATGACGGGGATGGCCGGTTCGTGGCGGGCGCGGACGGCCTCGAGGGCCTGCACCGAGGCGGTGTTGCAGGCGATGACGATGGCGTCGGGTTCCCATTCGGCGAGCACCCCGGCCGACTGCAGGGCCCGCTGTTCGAGGGTGTCGGTGCTCAGGCTGCCGTAGGGGGTGAAGTCCGGGTCCATCGCGAGGACGAGATCTGCGTCGGGAGCGAGGTTGAACAGTGCGTCGGCGGTGCCGAGGAGTCCGAGTCCGGAATCGAGCAGGCCGATGCGCGTCATGAAGTCCCCTTCAGGTCGGATGTCGTCGGAACGTCGGTCTTGGCTTCTCTGGTCTTCGAATCGCCGGCGTTCGGGCCGCCGGGCTTGGTGTCGCCGGTCTTCGGAACGCCAGTCCTCGGGTAGGCGAACTCCCGGATCTCCTTGAGATGGGCCTTCGTCAGGCCGTGGGAGAAGTCCGGGGCGATGAGTTTGAGGCGGTTGGACGAGTAGTTCTCGAGGAAGTACTTGCGGGTGGCAGGCCACGCCAGGTCGTCATCGATCCAGATCGCACGACCGTGTTCGTGGGTGGCCAGCCAGTCCTCCATGGCACGAGCTTTCCACCACTGCTGCGGATCGTGAGCGAAGCGATTGTGGGTCTTATCGGGCATTTCGATGACGTCGAAGGAATTGCGCAGACCGAACTTCGGTTCGAGTTCGGACTTGCACCGCTGCGACCAGGTCGACAGCCAGACGACATCGACCTCGTGGGTCTCGACGATGCGGTCGAAGAATTCGACGACGGACGGCCGGTAATGGAGTTCGTAGTGCCACGCGTGCAGCTTCTTCCGCCCCTCGGCCATGCCGCGCAGCTTTGGCACAGGGTAGGAATTGAGGACGCCATCGACATCGAGGAAGACAGTGACATGGCGAGCCTGCCTGCGCGCCGATACCGGCGCCGAGGATGCTGCAGCCATCATTCCTTCCCGTGAGCTTGGGCGTTCGACCCTCTATCGGGCCATTCGCGCGTTATTCTGGGGGCAGATCGCGCCGCTCGCACCAGAATGAACACAGACGAGTTTACCGCCGAGAGCGTCAGGAGGCCGAGTCCGTGTACCGCGAAACCCGGATCCCACGTCTGCGGGCAAGCCTGTGGGTCTCCGTTCCCGACAAGGCCGATTCCCTCACCGAGGCGGCAGACCCTGATCGTGGGAACAATGCCGCCGGTCTGGCTTCCGGGCCGACTGTCGCACCTGCCGCGGCTCCATCGCTCATCGTTCCCGACGGGTGCATGGATCTCATCGTCATCGATTCTCAGGTACTCATCGCCGGCGCCGATTCCACGGCACGGATGTTCCACGGTTCGGCTGCACCGACGGTGGGCCTGCGATTCGACTCCGGCGTGCTTGCGCAGCTGTTGACCACCTCGGCGGGGGAGCTTGCCGATCGGGTGACGCCCCTCGACGCTGTCATCGGCGGCAGCCATGCCAGTGGCGGGAAAGTCGGTGAGGGCGGGCCCGCTGCGGTGATGGGAGTTGCCCGGGTGCTGCTTGATACGGCCGGCGGTCTGACGGACCGAGCCATGCTGGATCCGCGTCCGATGGCCTTGGCCCGGGCCTTGGATGTGCGCTCGAATTCGCCGGCCCAGACCGTCACCGAGGCGGCCGCACAGTTCGCGTATTCACCGCGGCAGCTGCGCCGGCTGAGCGCGGAATGGTTCGGCTACGGGCCCAAGCATCTGGCGAAGATCCTGCGCTGGCAGGCCGCACGAGACCTCATCGATGCGGGCCGGTCGCGCACGGCGGCCGCGGCCGAAGTCGGGTACGCCGATGCCGCTCACCTGCGAAGAGACGAGCGCTCGCTCATCGGATGAGGGTGCGCTCTAGGCGTTCGTCCCACCAGTCCGCCCGCCCATTTACTACCTGACGGGGGCCCAGCAACCTCGCGTGGACTGGTCCCCGAAAGTTGGACTGTGATCAACACAAGACAACTTGAAGGGACCATTCCATGCGTAAGGACTGTCTGATCACAGTCGAACAAGCCAAAGCCGCGATCGAACTCTTCGACCAAGGGCACGGCTATGCCGCGACAGCCACGATCCTCAACGTCCACAAACCCTCACTCAAGCTCCTCCACGACCGGTGGCTGGTGCGTGGAACAATATCGGTCATGGAACCGCACCAGCGCCGCCGGATACCGGCAGAGACGAAGATCGCGACTGCGAAACGGTATCTCGATGGCGAACACAAAGTCGTTTTAGCCAAGGAGCTTGGTCTGGCCTCCTCGCGCACCGTGGTTGATTGGGCGAAGAAATACCGGGACAAGGGCGAAGACGCGTTCGCGACACCGCCGCCGGCCAAAGGCAAGACAGCACGGATGCGAGCCCTCGACAACGGTCAGGACCCGGATGCTGATCCGGCCCCATCCAAGCCAGACCTGATGGCGAGGAAGACTCGTGTCGAGGACATCAGCCTGGCTGAGTATCGGCAGCTGCAAGACCAGCTGCTGCGGGCTGAAGCGGAGAACGCGTACTTGAAAAAACTTCGGGCCTTGAGGCAAAAAGGGCAGCTGTGAAAGCACGCATCGTTGCCAGTCTCAAGGCGGACTATCCACTGCCATTGCTGCTGCAGGTCGCGGGTTTGGCCCGGTCGACGTTCTTCTACCACCAGAAACGATTCGATGTGAGACCCGACCCATACGCGCAGGTGAGAACACTCATCAAGGACATCTTCGAGAAGAGTCACAAACGCTATGGGCACCGCAAGATCTGGGCTGTCTTGGTCAAACAGGGCATCGCTATAGCGAAGAAGACCGTGCTGCGATTAATGCGTGACATGGGTCTGCAGACCGAGGTGCGGAAGAAGAAGTTCAACTCCCATCGCGGCACGGTCGGTGCCGTTGCTGACAACGTACTCAATCGGGAGTTCACCGCTGATGAACCGAATGAGAAATGGGTCTCTGACGTCACGGAGTTCGCTGTTGAAGACAAGAAACTGTATCTGTCACCAGTGATCGATCTGTTCGATGCCGGTGTGGTGTCGTACTCGATGTCGACGTCACCGAACACGGCATTGACGAACGAGTCGCTGACGCAAGCCTGTCAGGGACTGCGTCCCGGGCAGACGCCGCTGGTGCATACCGATCAGGGGTTTCAGTATCAGCACGTGTCGTGGGCGTCGATCCTGGCCAAGCATGGTGCCACAGCGTCGATGTCGCGGAAGGGAAACTGCTGGGATAACGCGATGGCGGAGAACTTCTTCGGGCAGTTGAAGTCCGAGATGTTCTATCTGCAGAAATTCGACACGGTCGAGGACCTCAAGGCCGCGATCGATGAGTACATTCATTGGTATAACTACGAACGGATCTCGACACGACTTGGCGGCCTTGCCCCGATGGAATATCGAAGCAAGACCGCCAAGGATGGTGAGCCTATTTACGAACTATGCTGACCTCACAGCAGTCCAACTTTTGGGGACCAGTCCAGCGCCAGGTTGCTGCGCCGCCGTCACGTAGCAATTAGGAGTTGAGGGTGGCGAAGAGGTCGACCGTGTTGCCGTCGGGGTCGGAGACCACAGCGTAGCGCTGTCCCCAGAACGCGTCCCAGGGTTCGTGGACGACTCCGGCCACGGGATCGCTTCCCCCGTCGCCGCGCCCGGTGAGCTTGGCGAATGTCGCATCGACCGCCTCGGCGGTGGAGCAGTCGAAGGCCAAGGACATCTTGTTTCCGCCGGTCGGGCGGGTCCATTCGGGATCGATGCCGAGGACGACCGCCTCGGTGTCGAGGAGGATCCGCAGGGATCCGGAGGAGAACTCGGTGTGTGGGGCGTCCGGGCCGCCGTCGGCGAGCTCGAGGCCGAGCGCGGAGTAGAAGGTGATGGCGGCGGGCATGTCTGAGGTGATGATCGAGATCGCGTCGAGTTTCATGACTTCAGACTATGTGGACGTGCAGGGAGTCGGCTTGAACGAATCGGCCATGATCGCGCGTCCCCCCGGGAGGTGCTCGCTGCTGTCGGGCGGGCGATAGGCTCATACTGGGTGAGCTGAATGGTCACGTCCGCAGCGGTTTCGCGCGACCGTTTCTCCCACTTGGTGAAGCGGTTCGCTCCTCAGTCCTGCAGGTAGGGTTCGAAGACTGCGCGCAGCTCGGGCGTCAGCGGAGTGGGCTTCTGCGAGTCCCGATCGATGTGGACGAGCACGCAGTCATGGTCGAAGACCTGACGTCCGTCCTGGTCACCTCGGGTGTTGACGGTGAATGAGGAGTTGCCGAGCTTCTTCACCGTCACGGTCATCTTCAGTTCGGGGCCGTACATGACGGGCACGAGGTAGTCGATGGTCTGGCGGGCCACGAGCAGTCCGCCTCCGGTGATGTGTCCGGCCCGGATCTCGTGCATCCAGCGCACGCGGCATTCCTCGATGAGGGTAATCATCCGTGCGTTGTTGACGTGGCCGAGCAGGTCCTGATCCGACCAGCGCACTTCGGGTGACAGTTCGAAAGTGGACATGACTGCCTCCAGGAGCTGATTGGGAACGAAGTCTGAACGATCGTTCCATAGTTAATCAGGTGGCCGGCGCCAACGGAAATTCTCAGTGCCTTGGTACTGTCCGGAGCGGCCTTGGCGGAGCCCGGGCCCAACTGCGCTCAGCCGCGACGGCGGACGATCTCCTCGTTGACGGCTCCGACCACGTCGTGGAGGTCGCCGATGATCGCGTAGTCGGCCCGCTGGACCATCGTGGATTCCTCATCGGTGTTGATGGCCACGAGCGTCTTCGCGCCTTCGATTCCGGCCATGTGCTGGATCGCTCCGGAGATCCCGCAGGCGATGTAGACGTCAGGGGAGATGCGGCTGCCGGTCTGGCCGACCTGTTCGGCGTGCGGGCGCCAGCCGAGGCCCGTGACCACGCGGGAGACGCCCAGGGCCCCGCCGAGGTGGTCGACGAGTTCGAGGACTTCTGCGAATCCGTTCTCCGACCCGACTCCGCGACCGGCCCCGACCACGGCCCTGGCCGAGGTCAGCCCGGATGCATCATCGGCGGCCTCGACCTCGGTGCTCTGGGCACGGGTGGCCAGGTCCGCCTCGGCGACGGTGAGGTCGTAGGCGATGATCTCCGGGGTCACCGGGGTCGTCTCTTCGGGGGTGCGGGCGTGGCCGGCGATTGTGAGCACCTGCAGGTCCCCGTCGAGGCGGAGGCGTTCGTAGGCGGTGCCGCCGTGGACCTGCCGCAGCAGTCCCTCGTCGTCGCAGGCGATGACGTTGGCTGCCATGCGCGCACCCGTGCGGACGGCGGCGTGGGCCATGAGCTCCATGCCGCGCGGGGTGCCCGAGGCCAACAGTGTGCCGGACTCCGGGGCGACGTCGACGATCGCCTGCGCCCAGGCCGCCGCGGAGTACTCGGCGAGATCCGGGTGGTCGAGATGGTGGATGACGCTGACCCCGAGTCGCCCGAGCGCCGCGATGGCGGCACCGCTGAGCGGGCCGATCACCACCCCTTCCGTGCTACCTGACGGGGGCCCAGATACCTCGCGCGAGGTTGCTGCGCCGCCGTCAGGTAGTAATTGGGGGGTTTTGCGGGCGAAGGTGAGGGCTTCGGCGGAGGTGAGTGTGACCTCGCCAGCCGGGTCGGTTTCGACGTAGACCACAGTCATGGCCGGATCACTCCGATCTCTTCGAGCACATCGACCAGGGCGGGAGCCGCGTCAGGCCCCTCGCCGAGGATGGTCACCGAACTCGCCTTCACCTCGGGCAGTTCGAGCCGGATCCGGGGACTGCCCGTCCCCGGAACGGGTGCGTCGTATTCGACGACCTGCGCCTTCTTCGCCTTCATCCGCCCGGTGATCGAGGGGTACCGCGGATCGACCCCGCCCTCATGGACGGCCACGACCGCGGGCAGATGGAGGGAGAAGATCTCCGTTCCCGCCGGTCCGATCCCGCGCGCCTCGATGCGACCGGAGCCGGGGTCGCCGCCGGGCCCGCCGCCCTCATCCGTCCCACCGACACTGATCGTCTGGATGTTCGTCAGCACCGGGTACTCGAGGTCGTAGGCCAGGCGGATCCCGACCTGGAAATCGCCGGTGTCGGCGGCATCGTCGCCGGTGAGGACGAGATCGAAGGTCTGTCCCGCCTCGGCGCGATCGCGGATGACATCGCCGATGATCTGCGCGATGTCCTCGGGTGCGAACACGGACGGGTCGGCCGCCTCGATGAGGATGCCGTCGTTCGCACCCACGGCCACGGCCGCTCGCAGCTGTTCGACCGCCTCGGCGGGGCCGACCGTGAGCACCGTGACCGTCCCACCCGTCGCGGCCGCGGTCTGGATCGCGAGTTCGACGGCGCATTCCTCGTGCGAGGACATGGTGTGGCCGAGCCCGGAGTCGTCGATCCCGGCACCCGTGGCATCGACGGTGACGGAGCCGGCGATATCGGGGACGCGTTTGATGCACACGAGGATGTTCATCTCATCTCCTGATGCACTCGTTGTCGGGGTCGAACAGCGGCGTCGAATCGACCGATGCCACCGTGACGGGATAGAACTCCTCCATGTACACGACCTGCAGACGGTTGCCCAGCACCGCCTCGGCGGGTGGGAGGAACGCCATGAGCACGTGTCTGCCCAGGCTGGGAGCCGACCCCGCCGAGGTGACATAGGAGGTCCGGCCGTGCCCGTCGATCAGCGGATCGCCGTCGGCAGAGACGATGGGTTCCCCGCCGAGCATGTACCGCATCTGACCGCTGGCGCTCGTGTGGTCATCGACGGTGAGTGAGCACAGGACCGTCTTCGGCTCCTCCTCGCGGTGGCGCAGGTGTGCGGCCCTGCCGACGAAATCCTGGGACTTCACCTTCGGTCTGCTCATCCCGACCTCGACGACGCTGCGCTCGGAATCGAGCTCGGCCCCGAACGCGCGGTAGCCCTTTTCGATCCGACCAGTGGTGCCGTAGACGCCGAGACCGACGGGGAGGAGTCCGTGACCTCGGCCGACGTCCATGAGCGCATCCCAGAGCGTCAGCCCCGATTCCATCGGCACGTAGAGCTCCCAGCCGAGGTCGCCGACATAGGAGATGCGGGAGGCGAGCACCTCGAGCGAACCGATCTCGATGACCCGGGCGGTGCCGAACCCGAACCCCTCATGGGAGACATCGGCGCTGGTGAGCTCGCCGAGGATGTCGCGGGCTCGCGGTCCCCACAGCCCGATCGTCGTCCACGAACTCGTGAGATCGGCGATCTGCGCGCCCGTATCGGGCAGGCGATCGGCGAACCATTTGAGATCGACCATTCCGTGGGCGGCGCCCGTGACGACGCGGAAGCGGTCGTGTGCCAGTCGCATGATGGTCAGGTCGGAACGGAACCCGCCGTTCTCATCGAGGATCGGGGTGTAGACGACCCGACCGACGGCCACATCCATCTGCGCCAGGGCGATGTGCTGGACCGCGTCGAGGGCGGCGGGGCCGAACACGTCGAAGATGACGAAGCTCGAGAGGTCGACGAGTCCGGCGCGCCTGCGCATCGCCAGGTGCTCGGCATTGATGATCGGCGACCACCAACGGGAATCCCATTCGGCGCTGCGATCCATCACCGCGTCGCCGAACTCGTCGAGCAGTCCGGCATTCGACTCGAACCACTGCGGTCGCTCCCACCCGCCGGCTTCGAAGAACACCGCCCCGAGCTCGACCTCGCGCTGCCACATCGGTGAACGGCGGACGTCGCGATCGGAACTCCACTGCTCGCCGGGATGGACGATCCCATAGGTCTTGTTGAAGGCCTCCGAGGTGCGCGCCGTCACGTGGGCGCGGGTGCGCTGGTGAGAGTGGAAGCGTGCGATGTCGGCACCTTGCACGTCGATCTCGGGCAGGCCGTTCGTCATCCATTCGGCTACGGCCCGACCGACGCCCGGCCCTTCCTTCACCCACACGGCCGCCGCCGACCACAGGCCTTTGACCTGGGGTGATTCGCCGAGGATGGGTGCCCCGTCCGGGGTCAGCGAGAGCAGACCGTTGATGGCATAGCGGATTTCGACGTCCGGATTCGACAGCACTTCGGGCATGAGTTCGACGGCCTGTTCGAGCTGCGGATCGAAATCCTCGTCCGTGAACGGCATCTCCGTGGGGGAGAGCTTCGCCGCCTCGATCGAGGGGATCTCATCCGGGTCGTGGAGGATCGGCCGGTGGGCATAGGAGCCGATCTCCATATCGGAGCCGTGTTGGCGCTCGTAGCAGAAGGTATCCATGTCCCGCACGATCGGAAACGAGATCTCACCGGGACGTTCGGCCAGCTGCGGGACGGGCCCGACGCTGATCATCTGGTGGACGGCCGGAGTCAGCGGGATCGCGGCACCGGCCATGGCCGCTATGCGCGGAGACCACACACCGCAGGCGATGAGGATGCGGTGCGTTGCGATCTCACCCTTCGTCGTGTGCACGGCCGTGATCTGCCCGTCTTCGACATCGATGCCGGTCACCTCGGTGTTGGGCGAGACCGTGAGCGCACCTGTCGATTCGGCGGATTCGCGCATCATCGTGCCCGCCCGCACCGAATCGACGACGCCGACGGTCGGAGTCCAGAACGCGCCGAGGATGACATCGGGATCGAGGAACGGCACCTTCTCGGCGACCTCGGCGGGGGTGACGAGGGAGGATTCGATGCCCCAGGCCCGTGCCGAGGCCATGCGCCGCCGCAGCTCTTCCATGCGCTCCTCGGTGCGGGCGACCTCGAAGCCGCCGGACTCGGTGAAGCCGCCGAGCTCTTTGTACTGGCGCATGCTGTCGAGGGTGAGGTCGGTGATCTCACGCGAGTGATCGACGGGGAAGATGAAGTTCGAGGCGTGTCCGGTCGAGCCGCCCGGGTTCGGCAGCGGGCCCTTGTCGACCTGGACGATATCGGTCCACCCGAGTTCGGCGAGATGGTGGACGAGACTGTTGCCGACGATGCCGGCTCCGACAACGACGACGCTGGCCTGGGCGGGGACGGAAGCCATGAGCAGGCTCCTCTCTGAAGGCTTCGTCGCCTTCACCGGCATAGTTGCGAATTATGCAACGATGCGCGCTATGTGGAACTGCGTACGATGATCGTCCTCCGCCGAGGCGGGAGTGTCAAGAGGGGTCTGCGCGGGGTTCAGTGTTCGCGCCACCCGAGGCGGGCGGAGATGTCGGCGGCGGCCTGAGCGAGCAGGTCTCTGGCCGAGGCGACCTTGTCCGTGGTGAAGCGGAAGCTCGGTCCCGATGCCGAGATCGAGGCGATGACGTCCCCGTGGGCGTTGCGCACGGGAGCGGATACCGCGGTCAGCCCGACCTCGAGCTCATCGATGACGAGCGAGGATCCGGTGGCGGCCACCTCGGCGATCTGGGTGAGCAGCTGGGGAACCGAGGTCACCGTGTGCGGGGTGTAGCGGGTCAGCTTCGCCCCCAGGGTCTCGCGGATGCCGTCCTCGCTCAGGCCCGAGAGCAGGACCTTGCCGTTGGAGGTTGCGTGCAGCGGAATGCGCTGACCGACCCAGTTGTGGCTCTGCACCGACGACGTCGACGAGGCCTGGTCGAGGTAGAGGGCTGCGCCGTCGGAGAGGACGGCGACATTGATCGTCTCACCGGTCGCCTCGGCGAGCATCTTGGTGATCGGGCGGGCCTCCTGAGCGATGTCGAGGCGCGCGGTCGTCGCCCCGGCCAGACGGAGGATGGACAGGCCCAAGCGGTATCGGCCGCGGTGGTGATCCTTTTCGACGAGTCCGCGGGCCTCCAGGGTGGAGACGATGCGCGACGCCGTCGATTTGTGCACCCCGAGCTCACCGGCGATCTCGGTGATCCCGGCGAGCCCGGTGCGGGCGATGATCTCGAGGATCGTCACGGCCCGATCCACGGATTGGACGCCTCCCGAGCCCGCTTCGCTGTTGCTCATTTCGAAACTGTAACTCACGACGCGCAACCCGGCCAGAGTCTCAGGGCGTGGGGTAGGGTGAGTGCGGTCGGTGGGCCTCGATTCCGCCGACCCCCTTTCCCCGACGGAGCTGAGCACGATGAGCAATGGGACCCAGTCGATCGACCGGGCGGCAGAGATCCTGTCGTTGGTCGTCAGATCCGACGAACCGATCTCCTACACCGAGGTGGTCGACGAGACCGAATTGGCTCGGTCGACGGTCTCACGCCTGCTCTCCGCACTCGAGCGCAACGGTCTCGTCGAACGCGACGGTGAGGGCCTCTATCGCGGCGGATCGCTGTTCGCGACCTATGCCTCCCGCTTTGACCGGGTGGAGAACCTGGTCTCCGCGGCCGATCCGACCCTGCAGCGCCTCAGCGAAGAGACCGGGGAGACCGTCAACCTCGCCATGCCGGGCCCCAAGGGAGTCGTCCAGGTCGCACAGGTCGACTCGACCTTCGTCCTCGGGGCCACGAACTGGGCCGACGTCGAGGTGCCGCCGCACTGCTCGGCTCTGGGCAAGGTCATGTTCGCCTACGACGTCATCCCGCTGCCGACAGGTCGGCTCGAACGGCGCACCGAGAAGACCCTGGGCTCACGCAAGGAGCTCACCGACGATCTCGACACGGTGCGCGAACGCGGATTCGCCATCGTCCACGAAGAATTCGAGATCGGCCTCGACGCTCTGGCGGCACCGGTGTTCGGCATCGACGGAGACGTCGTCGCCGCCGTGGGCATCTCCGGACCGACGATGCGCATCGCCGACCACCACGACCGCCTCGGCGCAATGCTCGTCGACGAGGCGGGACTGCTCTCGCGCACCCTCAAGCGCAAGGTCACCCACAGGTAGATAGAGCGAAAATAGGTCACTTTCGGATACTTTTCGGCGCTGAAAGTATCCGATGGTGACCTGGATTCGTGTGGCCGTGTCCGATTGCGACCTATTATCTGTCTGCGGTGGCTGCTCACCACGCCGTCGAGACCTCTTCGGCGCCGCCGAGGGCCGCGAGCTGCTTGCGGCGCCAGACCTCGGTGTCCTTGATCTGATTGAACGTATAGATGTGCAGGCCGGCGATGCCCATGTCCGGGTCGTCGAGCACCGGGCCGATCTTGTCGAGGAACTTCCGCGGGTTGTAGCCGCCTGGCTTGGCCATCCGCGTGAACGTCGCCGTGTTCTTGCGCAGGAAACGGGTGGACTCACCCACCCCGATTTTCGTCGCGACGCGGGCGAGCTTCGCCAGCTCTACCTTCCCGGCGATGCCGAGGACCAGCGGCAGCTCGATGCTGCGCGAGCGCACCCGGGCCACCCACGCGGCGACGAGAGCCGGATCGAAGCACAGATTCGACACCAGGTGCGTGGCGTAGTCGCGTTTGTCCCACATCGCCTGGACGGTCACATCATCGGGGATGATCGGGTGCGATTCCGGATAGGCGCTGACGCCGATACGGCGGAACGGGGCGGCCATGGAAGAGAGATCGACGAGGAGGTCGTGGGCTCCGACGTACCCGCCGGCCGGGGGAGTGGCGTCCCCCGCGGGGACGAAGATCCGGTCCACAGCCGCCTCGGCGAGGCGATCGACGATCTCCGTGAGCTCGGGTCT
The DNA here is from genome assembly GCF_052105255.1 of Brevibacterium sp. NCBI lineage: Bacteria > Bacillati > Actinomycetota > Actinomycetes > Micrococcales > Brevibacteriaceae > Brevibacterium > Brevibacterium sp. The sequence continues at coordinate 15,766 of NZ_JBQDYQ010000007.1, read as the reverse complement.
GCCGTGGATCATCCGTGCGGCCAAGTGGGGCACGGCGCGGAATCCCAAAGCCTGGAGCTGTTCGGCCGTGGCCAGCGTCGCCTCAAGCGTCAGTCCCGTCGACGCGGTCACGGTGATTTCGCGCCCGGGTGCGACGTACTCCTCGATGCGTTCGACGATGCCGGCCGTGGGCAGAACTTCATAGCGGGCGGTGCTCAACAGCGTGCGCAGGGTTGACTGTGACATCCTCGTCTCCTTCTCGGAGGTCGATTCATGAAACTCGCAAGCGCGAGTCCCTTGCGTCCCGGTGCCTTCGATCCTACACTCATTGTACCCATGATATGGGAATTGAGTTCCATAATATAAAACTGTGCGAGCAGGGGGAACATCATGGACAACAACGTCCCCACAGTGGACCAAAGTGACAGGCAAGTCCCGATCAACCTACGTCAGTCCGGCCCGACCCCGGTCGAAATGCTCATCGACACCCGTGTCCGCAAGTCCCCGTACTGGGAACTGTCCATGCAGCAGGGTTGCTGGCGGGCGTCGATCTACAACCGGATGTACCACCCGCGTGGCTACATCACCCGCGATGAGGGCGGGATGATGGCCGAGTATCAGTCCCTCGTCAACGATGTGACCCTGTGGAACGTCGCCGTCGAACGGCAGATCCAGGTCAAGGGTCCCGACGCCGAGGCGTTCGTCAACTTCGTCATCACCCGTGACGCAACGAAGATCCCGGTGATGCGTGCCCGCTACGTCATCCTGTGCAACGAAGCCGGCGGCATCCTCAATGATCCGATCCTGCTGCGGGTCGGCATCGACGAGTTCTGGTTCAGCCTCTCTGACACCGACCTCATGCTCTGGCTGCAGGGGGTCAACGTCGGCGGCCGGTTCGATGTCACGATCGCCGAGATCGACGTCGCACCCGTGCAGGTTCAGGGCCCGAAATCCGTCGACGTCATCGCCGACCTCGTCGGGGAGGAGGGGCGCACGCTGCCGAGCTACGGACTCATGGAAGCCCAGGTCGGCGGCCGCGACGTCATCATCTCCCAGACCGGATTCACCGGGGAGAAGGGCTACGAGATCTACCTGAAGGATGTAACGAAGTACGCCGAGGATATGTGGAACGCCGTCCTCGACGCCGGCGCGCCGTACAACCTCAAGGTCGTCGCCCCCAGCCACCACCGCAGGATCGCTGCGGGCATCCTCTCGTGGGGTCAGGACATGGACTTCGAGACACTCCCATTCCAGGTCAACCTGTCCTATCAGGTGCCGCGGAAGAAGGAGGCCGACTATATCGGCAAGGCCCGCCTCGAGGAGGTGCGCGATCTCATCGAAGCCGGCACTCCGCCGTATCGCACACAGCTGGTGGGCCTGCTGATCGGCGGCAAACCGATCACGGACTACGCGCCGGACTTCTGGCTCGTCTCCGCCGCGGCTGATGGCGAGGCCGTCGGGTATGTGACCTCGCCGTGGTATTCGCCGGAACTCGAAGCAAATATCGCCATGGCGCACGTTCCGGTGTCGGCAACCGAGCTCGGCACCGAGTACTGGGTGCATCTGCCGGAGCCGTTCGCCGATGCTCCCGGAGTCCCGGTTCGCGCCGAGGTGGTCGAGATGCCGTTCCGCCCGAGCGTCAACCCCAACCAGCGTGAGCGTCTGAAGATGCGCGGCCTCGACGCCGCCGTCTGAGCCGACTCCCGCTCTCGAGACCGAGCGCGGTCGCCGTTGCTTCGAGCCGGCGGCCGCGTTCGCATCCCTCACCCGCAGCGGCTGTTCCTGCAGTCAGCAGAGCACCCCTCACCGTCAGTGACGGCTCGCCCCGATGCAAAGGGGTGATCTGTTGCTGACGGTGAGGGGTGCTCGCAATCGTGCGAAGTGCGACTGGCGGTGACGGATGCGCCTGGGCCAGCCGGACGCCCGCGATCACTTCCCGCGCAGCGCCTTGACCTTGGCGAGCAGTTCGTTCTCGGCGTTCGGGCCGGCCTTGACTCCGCGCGGCAGGCGGAACATGAAGACGATTCCGATGAGCAGCCACAGGCCGAACATCGCCCACGACTGCCAGGCGAGCTGCGCGGAGACCGGGGTGATCGGCAGGTAGAGAACGAAGAGGACGAGCGTGAGCACGGCCGCGATGACACCGATGGCGAAACCGGAGTTGCCCTTGCCTCCGATGCGCAGCGGTCGGTCCATCGCCGGTTCGCGCTTGCGCAGGACCAGGAAGGCGACGCTGACGAGGAAGTAGGCGATGACGATCGCAGGCGACCCCGCATCGACGATCCAGCCCAGCGCCGCCGAGCCGAGGAACGGCGCGAGGGCTGACAATGCCCCGATGAAGAGGATCGCGTTGACCGGAGTGCGGTAGCGCGGGTGGAGTTTGCCGAACCAGGCCGGGATCATGCCGGCCACGGCCATCGCCCACATCAGGCGAGACGAGCCCATGAGGAACGCGTTCCACGAGGTGATGATGCCTGCCAGGCCACCGGCGATGACGATCTTGCCCCAGACGGCGGAATTGAACATGGCCGCCAGCGCATCCGCAGTGACGAGGTCATGTGTGGCCAGGTCGGAGGCGGGCATCGCCAGAGACGTCATCCCGATGACGATGACGTAGAAGGTGATCGCCATGAGCACCGAGACGACGACGAGCTTGCCGATCTTCGCCGGCGGCAGGTTGATCTCCTCCGCCGACTGCGGGATGACATCGAAGCCGACGAAGAGGAACGGCACGACCGCGACGACGGCGATGAAGCCGGATCCGCCGCCGGTGAACAGCGGTTGGGTGTTCGCGGCCTCGCCGCCGGTGAAGCCACCGGCCAGGAGCATGAGGGCGACGATGATGAGGAAGGAGACGACGAAGGTCTGGGCGAGGGAGGCGATCTTCACGCCGCGGATGTTGATCCAGGAGATGATGATCGCAGTGACAGTGCCGACGAGCGCCCAGGTCAGGTACACATCGAAGTCGGCGATCGTCCACAGTTTGACGAACTCGAGGTTCGGGAAGAGGTAGAGGGCGGTCTTCGGTACGGCGACGGCTTCGAACATGACGACGCTGATGTAGCCGCCGGTGATCGCCCATGAACCGAAGAGGGACACCTGCGGTCCCATCGCCCGGATCAGGTAGTTGTGCTCACCGCCGGCGTGCGGCATGGCGGCCACGAGTTCGGAGTACACGGTGCCGACGAAACACATGATGATGCCGCCGACGACGAAGGCGAGGATGGCGCCCAAGGTGCCGGCGCCGGACAGCCATTCGCCGGTGAGCACGACCCAGCCGAAACCGATCATCGCGCCGAATCCGATGAAGAGCGCATCGAGCGAGCCGAGGGCTTTGACGAAGCCGTGGCCTCGATCCGTTGGTGCTGCCTGCGATTGACTCATGGGTACCTCGAGACTTCTGTGTGGACGGACGAACAGATACTGGGCCGTGCCGCCGGCGTGAGCCGAATCACGGCAACTCCGATAAGGCAGAGTAGCAGGATTCTGACCGTTACCGGTGAGTTGTCTGCCCGGGACGCTGAACCGTTGCGATGGTGCTACATTTCGTCAGGTGCACAGCTCACATCGCGCGGCGATCGTCCGCGTCATCGCGGGCTACACGGCAGCACTGGTCACCGGAACCACTCTGCTCATGACCCCGGCGGCCACCGTCGCCGACGGCGGCATCTCACTGCTCAAGGCGCTCTTCACAGCCACCTCGGCGCTCAGCGTCACCGGACTCGTCGTCCTCGACACCGGTCAGGATTTCACGCTCTTCGGTCAGATCGTCATCGTCTGCCTCGTCCAGGCCGGCGGCCTCGGGGTGCTCCTGCTCACCGCACTGCTCGCCCTGCTGCTGGCCGGAAAAGCCGGCCTGCGGCTGCGCCAGTCCGTGGCCTCGGAGACGAAGAGCGACGCGATCGGCGGCGTCAAGCCGCTCGTCCTGCGCATCACGGCACTGACCGTCGGGACGGAGCTCGTGGTCGCCTCGGTGCTGTTCTGCCGGTTCTTCTTCCACTACGACGAACCCGTCACGGCGGCACTTTGGGACGCGATCTTCCATGCGATCTCCGCGTTCAACAACGCCGGATTCGGGCTGCGTCAGGACAACCTCGTCGACTATGTGGCCGACCCGTTCATCTGCGGTCCGATCGGGCTGGCGGTCATCCTCGGCGGGCTCGGCTATCCCGTCCTCATCGAACTCGTCCGGCGGTACCGAACCCCGCTGAAGTGGGGTCTGACCACGCGCATCATTGTCGTGCTCACTCCGGTTCTGCTCATCGGCGGAACCGTCTTCATCGCCGCGATCGAATGGAACAACGCAGCGACGATGGGCCACTTCGATGTCTGGGGGAAGGTCCAGGCCGCGGCGCTCCAATCGACGATCACACGCACGGCCGGGTTCAACTCGATCGACATCAGCCAGATGCACACGGCGACGTGGTTCGGGATGGACTTCCTCATGTTCATCGTCGGCGGACCGGCGGGCAGGGCAGGCGGCGTGAAGATCACGACGATGGCCGTGCTCGCGGCGACGACGTGGACGGAGGTCAGCGGCGGCCGGTCTGTCACCCTGTTCGGTCGCCGCATCTGCCGATACGTGCACCGGCAAGCGACGACAGTCATCGTCCTCGCCCTGGGGTGGGTGCTGCTCGCGACGATGGTCATCCTGCTCTGCGACCCGAGATTCGGCCTCAGCCGGGTCCTCTTCGAGGTCATCTCGGTATTCGGCACGGTCGGTCTGTCGACCGGGATCACCGCGGATCTGTCCGCGCCCAGCCAGATCGTCCTCATCCTGACCATGGCGCTCGGCAGGCTGGGACCGGTGACCGTGGCATCCGGCCTGGCCCTGCGTGAACGCCCCATCCGCTACGAACTGCCGAAGGAACGGCCGCTGATCGGCTGAGGCCGCCGGGCCGGAGAGGAAGAGACCATGAACGAGAAGAAGAACTGGATGGCGCGGTCCGCGTCGTTCTTCACCGGCGACCCCTCGCCGCTGGCGAAGGACGGAGCTGTGGCCGTGATCGGGCTCGGCCGCTTCGGCGGGTCACTGGCACGTGAGCTCGCCGAGCATGGAGTCGAGGTCATCGGCGTCGACCGCGACGAATCGGTCGTGGCCGAGTTCGCCGACGTTCTCGCCCATGCCTCCCGCGCCGATGCCACCGACGAGGTGGTGCTGCGACAGCTGGGCATCGACGAGGTCTCCCGCGTCGTCATCGCTATCGGCAGCGACCTCGAGGCGAGCATCCTCGTGGCGTCGCGGATCCTCAAGCTCGGCAATCGGCACATCTGGGCGAAGGCGATCAGCGAAACCCATGCGGAGATCCTCCACCAGTTGGGCATCGGCAACGTCATCAGCCCCGAGAACGATATGGGCCGCCGGCTGGCCCACCTGATCAGGGGGCATATCTCGGACTTCCTGCCCATCGACGAGGATTTCGTCCTGGCGCGCACCACCCCGCCGGTGCGCACGACCGACGTGCCTTTGGCTTCGCTGGGGCTGCGCTTGACGTATGACGTCACGATCGTCGCGTTCAAACGTCGCGGCGGCGGCCATTGGGACATTGCCGACCGGGATGTCACCCTCTACGCCGACGACGAGATCCTCGTGGCCGGCAGCCCGAAGAAGGTCGAAGCGTTCAGTGAATTGGACAAGGACGCCGACGCTTAGGCCGACGTCCTTGGGCAATTGGTATTACCGCGCCGAGGAGGCGCCTGAGGTTTCAAGGGTCCCTCGACGAGGCGGCCCCGGAGCCGGGCGCGTCCGATCCGGGTGCTGGTGCGGGCTTCAGTCGCCGAGGTCGACGACCTCGAACTCGAGGAGGTTCGCCTGCTCGGAGACCGGGGCCTTGCCGGTCGATTCGTGCGAGGACGAGCGGCCCTGCTTCCAGTTTTCGAAATCCTCCTTCGTCGCCCACTGGGTGTAGACGAAGTACTGGTCCCCGCCGGCGACCGGGCGCAGCAGCTGGAAGCCCTCGAAGCCGGGAGCTCCGTCGACCGAATGCTTGCGTTCGGCGAAGCGCTTTTCGAGTTCCTCCCGGGCAGGTTCGGGAACGGAGAGGGCGTTGATGGCGACGACTGACATTGTTGCTCCTTCTCATCAGAGGCAGTGGTTGTCGGTGAGCGGCTGGCTCACCTCGAGCCTACGACTCCGACCCGAATGCTGTCTGCGAAGTCCGCTTGGTCGCTCGCAGAGTCTCAGAACCGATGTCGTGCAGGGGTCCAGTATCTGGGTATCTGGGCGCGCGAACCCTGCCTGTGCCTGTATCTGTGCCGAGTTTCGGACGATCCGTGCGGAGGCAGCGCCCGAAAACCGTCACGCATCGTCCGGAACTCGCGGTGCGAACGGTGCTCCTGCTGACCTGAGTCGTGTTCAGGTGTCCGGCTGGTGGGTAGGGTGGCCCACTATTCGCCCTCGCTGACCTCGAGCTGGGTGAAGTCCAGGCCGGGGGAGTGGGCTGCGGCGGCACGGCGGATGCGTTCGGCGGTGAGCTCACTGATCGTCGGGAACTCGGCGTCGCTGGTCCGGCCTGTTTCGTCACCAACTGCCGTCACCACGGCCTTCGCCGTCTTCGACCGCAGCGGCTCCGGGGTCTGCACGAGCACGAATGATCGCGTACCTG
>NZ_JBQDYQ010000007.1:0-9082 GCF_052105255.1 Brevibacterium sp. | reverse complement strand
GTCTTCGACCGCAGCGGCTCCGGGGTCTGCACGAGCACGAATGATCGCGTACCTGCGTCGCGCGAATTGGCCTCCATCACGGCCTGCGCCGTGGTCCCGGATCCGGCGAAGAAGTCGAGGACGATGGCATCGGGGTCGAAGAACGTCTGTGAGGCCACGAGCGCCTTGACCAGCTCGACCGGCTTCGGATAGCTGAACACCCCCGCCAGACCCAGCGGCTCCAGATCGTTCTGCCCGCCGAGCGCCTTGATGATCGAGTACATCTTCGAACTCGCCTTCTCCGCCGGCGTCACCCGCACCACCGCGTGCTTGCCGTCGGTTCCCCACGGCCGGAGGATGTACTCGCCCGATGCCAGCTTCGCGTCCACCTCGGCGAGTTTCCTCTCGCCTTTGACGGCGACGATGTCCTCATACATCAGCCGCCGCTCGGACCCGCGCGCATACCGGCCGAAACCGGCGCGCAGCACATCGGTTTCCACGAGCATCCGCCTGCCGTCGATGACCTCGAGCTTCGCCGGCGACTTCTTCTCCGTGAGGAACGGCCCGACCCGGCTCGCCTCGCGGGCCCAGACATGCACATAGTCGTGCCCGCGCACGAACGACCGCGCATTGCCCCCGCCCTTGGCCCGCTGATGGATGAGCGTGCCCAGCGAATTGTCCTCACCGAAGATCTCGTGCCCGAGCAGCTGCGCCCACGCGCTCTCCTTGTCGTCGAGATGGAGGAACAGCACCCCATCGTCGCGCATGAGCTCGCGCGCGAGCAGCAGCCGCGGAGTCATGAAGGACAGCCAACTGGCGTGATCGTGCCCGTGATCCTTGTAGGTGTGCGCGTTGCCCGTGTTGTACGGCGGATCGATGTAGACGACCTTGACCCGCCCGCGATGCGTGGCCAGCAGCGCCTGCAGAGCCGGCAGATTGTCCCCGACGATGAGCAGATTCTCCCGCGGATCGGGAGCGACGCTCGATCCGTCATCCTTGCGCAGGTGAGGACGGCGGGCGCCCTCGCCGAGGTGGTGCTCGGGTCCCTCGTCACCCTCGCCGAGGCGGGGCTCGCGTTCCGTATCACAGTCACCGAGGTGGTGCTCGGGTCCCCGTTCACCGGGGCCGGGCCCGGTGTCGGCATCCGCGATGAGGCGGTGGCCGAGGGCGAAGGCGGCGGCCTTGCCCGGCCACTCCAAGACGGTCGTCATCCTTCTCCTTCACCCCGAACGGTGCCAAGATTGCTGTATGAGTATTTCACGAGTGGCCGTCGTCGGTGCCGGCATCCTCGGTGTCGCCGCCGCCCGCGAAGTCACCATGAGGTTCCCCGCCGCCGAGGTCACCGTTTTCGACAAGGCCGATACCGTCGCCGCACATCAGAGCGGTCACACCTCCGGAATCGTCGACTCCGGACTCGATCAGACACCCGGCTCGACGGAGGCGAAGCTCACCCGACGGGGCCTCGAGCTGCTCATTCCCTATATGGCCGAAGCCGGCGTGCCCTACCGGGAATGCGGGCAGCTGCTCATCGCCCAGAACACCGACGAAGCCGAACGACTCGAAGAGATCTTCGCCCGTGCCAAGGACAATGAGGTCCCCGGAGCGCGACTGCTCGAACGCCACGAGATCGGAGCCGTCGAACCGGCGGTCAGGGGAGTCCTCGGACTCTTCTCACCCCATGCGGCCGTTGCTGACTTCTCGGCGCTCACCGCCGCGCTCGCCTCCGATGTGCGCGGCGCCGGAGGGACATTCCGCTTCGGCACCGAGGTCACCGGCGTCGATGCCATGAGCAACGAAGTCCGACTGCGTGGGCGCCCGGTCCCGGCAGAAGACTTGCCGGCGGGGGATGCGGCTGCAGCCTCGGAATCCGGCGATAGCGCCCGGGGTGAAGGCACTGCCGACGAGCGGGATGAACACGATGGCGCGGCCGGCCCTGACGGCCGCGGCGCGGAGAATGCCGACGCTCATGACAGCCGCGACGAACAGGTCCGCGACCGGCCGCGCACCTACCGCGGGGAGGAAGGCCGCGAACCCGTCATCGGCATCGGCGACGAGCTGCGCGATCGCTTCGGTGGGCAGGACTGGTTCAGACAGGCCGAATCGACGATCGGCGAGTGGACGCAGAAGGTCTCCGACGCGTGGGCGAACCGCGACGGCTCGCGTACTGGTGGCGCAAGATCGCGCGCTGGTGACACACCCAGCAAGTCGCGCCGCGACGGCTCGGTCCGGGACGCTCCAGCCGAGGAAGTGCTCGGTGCCTTCGACATCGTCATCGTCTGCGCCGGCCTCCAGGCCGATCGCCTCGCGACCGCCGCGGGACTGAATGCCGAACCGAGGATCGTGCCTTTCACCAGCGACTTCTATCGGATCCCTGCTGCCGATACAGACGCCCCCACCGGCACCGAGGTGGTCCGCGGCATCATCGGCTCCGTTCCCGACCCGCAGGCCCCCTTCACCGAAACCTCGATCGTCCGCGGACTCGACGATGGGATCATCCTCGGACCGAACACCTTCGTGGCCCTCGGCCGCGAAACCTACGACCGCCACGGATTCGACCTCGCCGATATCAGCTCGACCGCCAGATCCAAGGGATTCTGGAAGTTCGCCGCCCAGACAGCGAAGACAGCGGCCCGCGGAGCCAGGCCGCTGGTGAGCAGGACCGCATTCGTCGACGGAATCCGCCGCTTCGTCCCCGAGCTCGACCCGACCACGGTGGTCCCCGGGACCCGCGGAGTCCGCGCTCAGGCGATGACCGCCGACGGCGGACTCGTCGACGAACTCACTGTGACCAGGCGCGGCAGGCTGACCATGGTCAGGTCCGTGCCGAAGTGGGCGGCCACCTCGGCGCTGGCGATCGCCGAGACGATCGTCGATCGGGCGTTCGAGAACTCGGCCCGTTGAGGCCAACCTGCCATCCTGTGAAAGGGATACTGCTCGTGAGCGAAAATCGGCAAGTCCCCGCGCTGTGTACGTGGATCGAAAACGGTCCTGACGAAAGCTGGACGCTGCAGGTGGATCTTCCGGCCTCATCCATTCCCGCCGAGGCGGCTCCCGAGGACGGACAGGAGATCTTCGTCGACCTCAACGGCGTCACGAACAGACGGAATGTGCCGGGCGGAATCATGGTCCGACGCCCGGCCGGGGACGAGGGCGGCGACAGTGTCGACGGTGCCGGCGCGACGCGGTATTCGATCGAACTGGCGGTTCCGCGGGGGTATCGCGGGGCGTTGCGCTTCCTGCCCGTGCCGCGAGGACTCCAGGTCGCCGACCGTCCGACCTGGCTCGATGTCCTCGCGAAGGGTTTCGTTCCCACCGGTGATCACGGCCTGCGCACGGTCACGGACATGCGTCGAAAACAGGTCCTCGAACTCGCCGCACCCGATGCCCGGCCCTTGAACTGGACCGGTGGAGCCAGAGCGGGCGCTGGCACGAGCGGAAGGGAGGAGGAAGGGCGGTCCGACGTCGACGAACAGGTCATCACCCTCGGTTCCTCACCGAGGCGGACCTGGATCCACCGACCGCAGCGAGGTCCCGCCTCGGCGCCGGTGCTCATCGTCTTCGACGGGGAGCGGTTCATCCGCGGGGGACTGCTCGAGGGGATCGACGAGCTGGTGTCCCCGCCGTCAGCGGTCATCGCCATCGACCACGCTCCCGTCGGGGAGGGCGGGCCCGATGAGGACGCGGCCGTCGGTCAGCGCGCCGACGACCTCGTGATGAATCCGCGGTTCTGCGACGATGTCCTCGCGCTCGTCCGTCGGACCGCGCCGGACGTCAAAGCGCGGACGATCGTCGCGGGCGCCTCATATGGCGGACTGGCCGCGGCCTTCTTCTCCCTGCGGCACCCGGAAGCATTCCGCGGGATCTGCCTCTCACCGTCGTTCTGGGAATCCGATGACCAGGGGCGCAGGATCTGGGACCTCGGGCCGAGCCGATCCGACGACAGATCTGACGGCACTGACGGGGAGTCGGAGTCCCACGAGTCGGAGCCCCTCGAGGCCGTCGCGCATCCGACATTCTGTGTCGACCACGGGACCCTGGAGACGGTCATTGCAGACTCGGTCGCCGAGGCCACCGAGGAGTTCGCCGCTCGCGGCATCGATATCGTGTCTCGACCGTTTGTGGGCGGGCACGAATACCTGTGGTGGCGCGAACTCATGCTCGTCCGCCTGGCCGAAGTCCTGGCGGAATGATCCGAACGCTCACCGGCCTCGGTCACGGGGCGCCCGGAGTGGGGGGAGCCGTCTCGGCGTGGGATTCCTGTGCCGTCGATCTCTGTCGACGATCAGCCGGAATGGCGTTCGAGGAACTCGTAGACCTCGGTGTCGTCGACTCCGGGCACGGCACCGGGCGGAACCGCGGCCAGCAGCGAGGCGTGCATGCGGGCCGACGGCAGCGCCTGATCCTCCCATTTCTCGGCCAGGTCGTCCGGGGCCTGCCGGCAGCAGGACGGATCCGGGCATCCGGACTGCGAGCGGATCGGTGACTCCCGACCTTCGAACCAGCGGACGTGGGAGAACGGGACGCCGACGCTGATGGCGAAGTCGCCGCCAGGCAGCACGCGGGCTGTGCACCAGAACGATCCGTGCGGGGTATCGGTGTACTGGTAGTACGGGCTGAACCGGTCTGCGACGCGGAAGACGGTGCGCGAGGTGAAGCGCTTGCACGCGAACTGGCCCTCGATCGCTCCGAGCGGATCGGTAGGGAACGGCAGGCCGTCGTTCGAGTACGCCTTGTGGATCGTGCCGGAATTGTGGACCTTCATGAAGTGCACGGGCAGTCCGAGATGCTCGGTGGCGAGGTTCGTGAACCGGTGGGCAGCCATCTCGTAGCCGACGCCGAACATATCGCGCAGATGCTCGACGGAGAGCACCCGCTTCTTCTTCTCCTCCTCGAGCATCGGCACGGCCGCGGACTCGGGCAGCAGGATCGCGGCAGCCAGATAGTTGGCCTCGACGCGCTGCTGGAGGAACTCGTGGAAGTCCTTCGGGGAGTCATAACCGAGGACATGCGGAGCCAGGCTCATGAGCAGGTGCGACCGCGGATCGAAGGCGGCATCGGCATTGGGCAGATACAGGCGCTTGTTCGCGGTGTCCGAGATCGACCGAGTCGATTCTGGCAGGTCGGAGACGTAATGGAGGCTGAAACCGAGCTTCTCGGCGATGAGCGCTGTCTGCCGCTGTGACACCGTTCCGGATTCGTAGCCGACGAGGTCGAGCAGTTCCGCGGCGGTGGCCTCGAGGTCGGCGAAGTAGTTGTTCTTCTCCCTCATCCGATCCCGCAGCTCCCGGTTGGCCCGCCGTGCCTCCTCCGGGGTGGCCGCACGCCGTTCGAGGGCTTCGCCGAGCTGCCGCTGGAGACCCACGATCGCTTCGAGGGCATCGGCCGGCAGGGACTTGATCCGCACCTGCGGCAGCCCGAGTGCGGAGTACATGGGGGAGGCCTGATTGCGTTCGGCCTCCAATTCGAGGGCTTGACGCTCGTCGATCGGAGCCGGATCGATGAGCTCGGAGACATCTGTCTTCAGTGCCTTCGCAATCGCGGCCAAGAGCGTGACAGAAGTTTCTCGCTTGCCGTTCTCGATCGTCGAGATCTGGGACGCTGCGCGCCCCACTTCCTGCCCCAGCTCGTTGAGGGTCAAACCACGCTTCTTGCGAAAAAAACGGATTCTTCTGCCGATGCTGAGCGGGTCGGTCTGCTGGTCTTCGCTCTCAACTTCCGCGCCAACGCTGTTCAAGGCGCCTCCCTCGGTTTCTGTGGGCCGGTTCACAATCGTGAAAACCAGTATGACAGAACCGCGAAATTTCTGAAACCGGAAATATCGAGATTATTCATCCGAAAAAACAATGCGAGAGCGCTTGCGGCCCCCGCAGACTGGATACATCAACAACCCCGAGAGATCGAGAAAGAGAAGGACAATGACTGAGAACACCACGCAGAACAGCTTGCACGATGCTGAAGCCATCCGCCGCGAATGGGCCACCAACGCCCGCTGGTCGGGAGTCGCTCGTGACTACGAGCCCGAGGATGTCGTCAAACTGCGCGGTTCGCTGATCGAGGAGCACACGCTGGCCCGTCACGGAGCCGAGCGCCTCTGGAACCAGATCACCGCCGGCGACATCCACTCCGGTGACTACGTCAACGCACTCGGTGCACTGACCGGCAACCAGGCAGTCGAGCAGGTCAAGGCCGGCCTCAACGCCATCTACCTCTCCGGCTGGCAGGTCGCCGCCGACGCGAACGCCGCCGGTCAGACCTACCCCGACCAGTCGATCTACCCGGCCAACTCGGTGCCGCAGGTCGTCCGCCGTATCAACAACGCTCTGATGCGCGCCGACCAGATCGAGACCTCGGAAGGCAACAAGCAGGTCGACGACTGGTTCGCTCCGATCGTCGCCGACGCGGAAGCGGGCTTCGGCGGCTCGATCAACGTCTACGAACTCATGCGGTCGATGATCGCAGCCGGCGCTGCCGGTGTGCACTTCGAGGATCAGCTCGGTTCCGAGAAGAAGTGCGGCCACCTCGGCGGCAAGGTCCTCGTCCCGACCTCGCAGCACATCCGCACGCTCAACGCCGCCCGCCTCGCGGCCGACGTCGAGAACGTGCCCAGCCTCGTCATCGCCCGTACCGACGCCGAGGCAGCCACGCTGATGACCTCGGACATCGACGAGCGCGACCAGCAGTTCGTCACCGGTGAGCGCACCGCCGAAGGCTTCTACAAGGTTCGCAACGGCATCGAAGCAGGCATCGCACGCGGACTGTCGTTCGCTCCCTACGCGGACATGCTGTGGATGGAGACCTCCACACCTGACCTCGAAGCAGCCAAGCAGTTCGCCGAGGCGATCCACGCCGAGTACCCGGACCAGATGCTGTCCTACAACTGCTCGCCGTCGTTCAACTGGCGCAAGCACCTCGACGATGCCACCATCGCGAAGTTCCAGCGCGAGCTCGGAGCCATGGGCTACAAGTTCCAGTTCATCACCCTGGCCGGCTTCCACGCTCTGAACTACTCGATGTTCGATCTGGCCCACGGCTACGCCCGCGAGCAGATGAAGGCATACGTCGACCTGCAGGAGCGCGAGTTCGCTGCCGAGGAGCGCGGATACACCGCGACCCGCCACCAGCGTGAGGTGGGCACCGGCTACTTCGATCTGGTGTCGACTGCACTCAACCCCGAGTCGTCGACCACCGCGCTGGCCGGCTCCACCGAAACCGCTCAGTTCCAGTGAGCCGCACCGGGTTTTCGCCCCGCTGACCAGCGGGGATGAACCCACCCAGAACCCGGGGCGGATCGGCAGTGTTTTCACGGGGTTTACATTGTCGATCCGCTCCGTCACACCACAGACGCATCGAAACCCCGCCACGATCCCACGGGAACGCTCACGAACACGGGGCAGCCGCCTCGGCGAGGATCCCCCACAGCACCAGCCGCACATTCCAGGCACACACTACGACGGGTGAGGAGAAGCCCATGTCTTACATCAAGATCAACGCGCCGCTCGAAACCGGCTTCGGCACCGTCCTTTCGGAGCCTGCTCTGACGTTCATCGCCAAGCTCCACGACGAGTTCGCCGGCACCATCTGCGACGTGCTGCGCACGCGCCGGGCCCGCGCGGCCGAGATGAACGGCGGAACCCTCCCCCGCTTCAAGCCCGAGACCGCACGCATCCGCGCCGACCGCTCCTGGTCGGTCGCCGGATCCGCCGGAGCACCCGGCCTCGAAGACCGCCGCGTGGAACTCACCGGGCCGGTCACCGAGGATGAGGTCGTGGCGGCACTGAACTCGCAGGCGAAGGTGTGGCTGGCCGATCTCGAAGACGCCACGAGCCCCACCTGGGCCAACGTCATCGGCGGACAGGTCAACCTCTTCCGCGCCATCCGCGGTCAGCTGCCCGGCGTCAACAACGACAACCAGCCGACGATCGGGCTGCGCCCCCGCGGTTGGCACCTGCCCGAGAAGCACCTGATCTACGTCGATGACAACGGAGCCGAGTTCTCGACCTCCGCAGCGCTGGTCGACTTCGGTCTCTACTTCTTCCACAATGCTCGGTACCTCATCGACAATGGTTCCGGCCCGTACTTCTACCTGCCGAAGCTCGAGTCCTCGCAGGAAGCACGCCTGTGGAACAAGGTGTTCGTCCTGGCACAGAACATGCTCGGCATCGAACGGGGCACCATCCGGGCCACCGCTCATATCGAGACGATCACCGCAGTGTTCCAGATGGAAGAGATCCTCTTCGAGCTGCGCGAGCACTGTGCAGGTCTCGAGGCCGCCGGTTGGGACTACCTGTTCTCCGTGGTGAAGAACCTGCGCAACACCACCGACTACGTTCTGCCCGACCGCGAACGTCTGACGATGGATCTGCCGCTGATGAAGGCCTTCACTGACCGGCTCGTGGCCACTTGCCACCGTCGCGGCGCACACGCGATCGGCACGATGTCCAACCTCATGGCCGATCATCCGGACGAGGAGTTCGTGGCCGCCGAGTTCGAGCGCATGCGTGAGGACAAGGCCCGCGAGGCCTGGCAGGGCTTCGACGGCACCTGGGTGGCCGACCCGGCACTGGTTCCGGCAGCGCTGGCCGTGTTCGACGCCGCTCTGGGATCAGCTCCGCACCAGCTGGAGAACAAGCGCCCCGATGTGCAGGTGACCAGTGAGAACATCCTCGACATCACCGGTCTCGAACCGGTCGTGACCGAAGAGGGCGTGCGCGTGAACATCCGCGTGGCCATCGGATACATGAACGAATGGCTCGGCGGAAACGGGCACGTGGCTCTGGAGAACCAGCTCGAAGACGTGTCGACGGCCGAGATCTGCCGCTCGCAGATCTGGCAGTGGATCCGCCACGAGGTGACTCTGGACAACGGTCAGCAGCTGACCACGCGTCTGGTGGAGCGTTACCTCGGAGAGGAGCTGGCTCTGATGCAGCGCCGTGCCGATGACCACTTCGATGAGGCCGTGGAGATCTTCCGTGAGACGGCGCTGGGTGAGGAGTTCGCCGAGTTCCTCACCATGCCGGCCTACACCGACCACCTGGTCGACCGGGTGTCCAAGCCCACCGAAGCCTTCGTCGCCTAACAATTACTACCTGACGGCGGCCCAGCA